>JBCBLF010000073.1:0-19804 GCA_038520475.1 Cyanobacteria bacterium J06627_8 | reverse complement strand
CGACCAGAAAGGACAGTTCCCAGGGGTTGAGAAAGCATTCATGGCAGATGCTGTCGGCACAACGGCTGGAGCAGTATTAGGAACCTCTACGGTGACGACCTATATCGAGTCGGCGGCTGGAATTTCTGAAGGAGGGCGGAGCGGATTCACGGCGGTTGTTGCAGCCATCTTATTTGCACTGTCGATTTTGTTTATTCCACTTCTAGCAGGAATTCCTGCTTTCGCGACATCACCTGCATTGCTCATTGTGGGCGTGCTGATGATGACAGGAATAAGCAACATTCGCTGGGACGATCCGGCAGAGTCCATTCCTAGTTTCTTGACGATTCTCATCATGCCATTGAGTTTCTCCATCGCTGAGGGACTTGCCATGGGCCTCATCACGTTTCCGCTCATTAAGGCATTTCAGGGCAAAAGCCATGAAACGACAGTCGGAATGTGGATTCTTGCTGTTATTTTTATCCTCAGATTTGTTCTCGGCTAATCAACCCTCACATTTTGAGCGATCGCCTTCATATCAACCCTTCAAAACTCGCTGCACACAACTTGGTAATCTTTTCAAACTCTGATTTCTTGACCAATTTTTCCAAGTCGTGAGTGACCCGTGAAGCGGACTCTATCATTGCTAGAGTCCGCTTCATTGCTAGCTGGGCTTATAGCCGTCGCCAGTTCCGTTAGAACAAGACGGCGAGCCATTTGGCAATATTCCAAAGAATTGAATGATACTCGGTGCCCTGGAAAGCTACATCATTGCCTAGCGACCCAAGTTATGAAGGGCATGGATCTCAGCGGCACATTGCTGAGTCAATTCTGTCAGGGTCTCTTTGTCAGTCGACGATGGAGGCGCGATAGGAGTCCCGATACGAATTGTGACGGGGGCAGGGTTGGGAATAAGGTTTCCCTTTTTGACGATATTCTCCGTTCCCCATAGGCTGACAGGTAAGAGGGGAACTTGTGCTTTTGCAGCAATCAGTGCGGCTCCCAGTTTTGGTGAAGGGACGCGGGCATCTGGGGTACGGGTGCCCTGAAGAAAAATTCCCACGGCCCACCCTTGCTCCAGTTTTGTAAGGGCTGCACGAATCGCTGAGCGATCGCCCTTACCGCGTTTTACTGGATATGCTCCATACAGCTCAATGGCCTGCTTGAGGACTGGTACCTGAAATAGCTCCTCTTTTGCCATGAATGACACGGGACGTCCAACACAATTCGACAGCAGGGGTGGGTCAAAATCACTGGCATGGTTGCTGACAACAATGAGAGGTCCGTGTTTGGGGACCTGATCGGCACCATAAATGTGACCACGAAAATAGGCGTGGAGCACTGGACTGACCACTGACCACTTGAACATGTGATAGAGCAAGAGGCTGACGGGAGGTTCGCGATCGCGAGACATAAACTCTTGAGATGAATAGCGATAAAGAAATCCAAGCGGTGTTGTTAATGAGATGCTGAGATAGAAACGACTGAAGGTTTAATCACCTGTTGGGTGAATAGACCGATTCACAGATGCATTATCGAGCGACTGCAAAAAGGAGAGTCAATCTGGTAGGTCAGAAGATGACTTTACATTCTTGAGCGTCAGTCCAGAACAGGTTCGCTTGATCAGCCCAGTCAATACATTGCCGGGTCCAACCTCAACTACGGTCTCAATATCTTCTTCCGGAAGCCGAAGCGAAATCTCTCTCCACCGAACTGAACCCGTCATTTGACTTTTGAGACGTTCTTTCAGTCGTCCGGCATCCGTTTCTGGTGTAGGGTCAACGTTGGACATGACCGGAACTTCAGCAGACTGAAAGTCAATATCCTCCAGCACTGCTCCAAACTCCTGTGCAGCTTCAGTCATCAATGGAGAGTGAAAGGCTCCGCTTACTTTGAGCGGAACTTTGCGTTTTGCTTTGATGGAGTCCATCAACAATTGCACGGCTTCTGGCGTTCCGGAGACGACGACTTGGCCTGGATTATTGTCATTTGCCAATACAACGCCATCAATGGTTTCGAGCTGAGCATTCAACTCGTCTCGGTTAAATCCCATAAGTGCTGCCATCATGCCGTCTGATGCGTCTGACATGAGTTCGGCTCGTCGCTTGACCAATCGCAATCCAGCCTCGAAGTCAAAGACGTTGGCTGCATAGAGAGCAACATATTCTCCCAAGCTATGGCCTGCAACCAAATCGGGCTTTGTTGTGCGATCGCCCAACAAATCGACCAAAATGCTCTCAATGACATACAAACAGGGCTGAGTATAAAGGGTGTTCGATACTGTTTCTTCATCACTCTGACAGATATCTAACACTGACCAACCTAGAATTTGGGTTGCTGTTTCCAGGCGTTGGGCTGCGGATTCAATCGCTGCTAAGTCGAGCCCCATACCTACTGCTTGAGAGCCTTGCCCTGGAAATACCCATGCCGTTTTTGTCATTGATTTTGCTCGTATGATTCCTGCGTCATGATGGATGGCCTGCTGCGTACATGAGCCGATTCAAATTTAGCGTCGATGTAGTAACTAGCAGCAGCGCAATAAACGCAGCTATGCGTCACCCCACTGGAAAATCGCCGCGCCCCACGTTAGCCCTGCGCCAAAACCAGCAGCAGCAATTGTATCACCTTGCTTGACCTTTCCTGCACGTACATACTCATCAAGAGCCAACGGAATCGATGCCGCAGAGGTGTTGCCGTAATTGGCCATGTTACTCATGACCTTTTCAGAGGGAATGTTTAAACGCTGAGATACGGCATCCAAAATCCGCTGATTCGCTTGGTGAAGCAACAACCAATCGAGTTGTGAACTATCCATATTGGAGCGGAATAGGGCCTTCTCAATTACTTCAGGTACCTTCCGCACAGCAAACTTGTAGACTTCTTGCCCGTTCATTGCAATGGGGCGAAAAGTTCCTTGCTCAACGGTCACACCGTCGGCCAACTCGCGAGCAATGCTCTCATATGCCAGTGTCAAGCATTCATTTTGGGCTCCGTTCGACCGCAGCTCAAATCCAAGAAAATGATTCACTGGATTCGCTCGCAACACAACGGCACCCGCTCCATCTCCAAACAAGACGCAGGTCCGGCGATCGCCCCAGTCAACCCAACGCGACAGCACATCTGCGCCAATAACGAGCACGGTTTGATAGACGCCTGTGCGGATAAATTGAGCAGCGGTTGCCAAGGAAAAGACGAATCCTGAACAGGCTGCTGTCAAGTCAAATGCAACTGCCCGCGATGCGCCTAATGACGTTTGAATTTTGCTGGCTGTGCCAAACAGATCATCTGGGGTTGAGGTTGCTAAGACGATCAAATCGACCGCATCAGCACTCACTCCAGCCATCTCCAATGCTTGCTGGGCTGCCTTTGTAGAAAGTTCTGTTAGAGATTCTGACGCGTTGGCAATGCGACGATTTCGAATGCCCGTGCGAGTCGATATCCATTCATCCGACGTATCGACCACTCGGCTCATGCCGTCATTATCAAGTGATGCGGCAGGAATCGCTGAGCCGCTGCCAATCATGGCAATTCCCGTACCTGTGGATTCAAACATTACTCTCCGTCAGTGGCGATCGCAGTTGCTTTCCGATACTGAGATTGAATCTGATCGAGTACCCGATGGTCAACTGCTTCTTTCGCCAGCCGAATCGCATTGAAGACCGACGGCGCTTGAGAACTCCCGTGGCTAATGATGCAAACCCCTGCCACTCCAAGCAAAAGGCCGCCTCCATGTTCAGCATGGTCAATGCGCTGAGCAATCTGTCGCAGGTTAGGTTTGAGCATCCCAACGCCCAACTTTCCGCGAACACCCTTCGGAAGCTCTTCTCGAAGAATTTGCAACAAGACATCTCCAATGGCTTCAGCAAATTTCAACAAGACATTTCCTACAAATCCATCACACACGACCACATCAAAGTCGCCTGATAGGACATCTCTCCCCTCAGCATTGCCGATAAAGGAAATGCGCGGATTTTTCGCCAACATCTCGTGGGCTCGCAGGGCTAAATCGTTCCCTTTCGACGGTTCTTCCCCGATGTTTAGCAAGCCTACCTTGGGTTCACTGACTCCCATCACGCTTCGGGAGTAGATATCGCCCATGATGGCAAATTGATTCAAAAACTTTGGGCGGCAGTCAACATTCGCGCCAACATCTAAAATCAAGACCGATTTTCCTGCAACCATTGTCGGCAAAACTGCACCGATGGCAGGACGGTCGATGCCTTTCAATCGTCCAAGTCGCAACAAAGCGGATGCCATGGCGGCACCTGAATGACCCGCAGAGACAACAGCGTCGGCACGACCCTTTTTCACCAAGTCCATCGCCACGTTGATAGAAGCATTCGGCTTCTTGCGAATACTGGTGAGCGGCTCCTCATGCATCTCAATAATGTCTGTGGCTGGAACGATTTCCAGTGAAGACGTTTTTTGATGATGTCGGTCGAGAGAGTCCTTAATCTGATCTGGATCACCGACCAGTAGAACGTCGATATCCAACTCTTCATGGGCGCGGACAGCGCCAGCGACGATCTCTTCGGGAGCATGATCACCCCCCATTGCGTCAATTGCGATGCGTGCTTGAGTTGACCCCATTAGATATTTCTGAAAAACCTCATGAATTTTATCAGATGGAATCCACTCAATACAGCATGCAGTTGGTTATTCCATTTCACCGGGTTCTACAATCCGCTGAAACAAGTATCCCGTTCCGCGAGCTGTCAGAATCAACTCAGGATTGCTTGGATCCTCTTCGAGCTTGGCTCGCAAGCGAGAGATATGAACATCAACAACGCGAGTATCAACGTGACGTTCAGGGGTGTATCCCCATACCTCTTGAAGAATCTCAGATCGAGAAAAAGGTTCGCCAGAACGACCCACAAGCAGCTCTAATAAGCTGAATTCCATTCCTGTTAAGCGGATTCGCTCACCACCTTTGTAAACCTGCCGCTTATTTGTGTCAATGCGTAAACTCCCTACTTGGATGATGCCAGAACTGGGAATTCCTGTGTTGCCAGCTTTGTCAACGCGGCGGAGCACTGAGCGAATGCGGGCTTCTAGCTCTTTGGGAGAAAATGGTTTGACGACGTAATCATCGGCTCCAAGCTCGAGTCCAGTAATCCGGTCGGCAACATCGCCAAGAGCCGTCAACATGATGATAGGGACATCTGACTCCTTGCGAAGTTCTTGACAGACGCCGTACCCGTCTAGCTTCGGCATCATGACATCTAGTACAACCAGATCAGGGGCAGCATTACGAAATGTATCGAGTGCCTCTTCCCCATCAGCAGCTGTGACCACGTCATATCCAATCATTGATAGCCGTGTTTCGAGGATGCGTCGGATGCTGGCTTCATCATCTACAACTAGTATCTTTTCTTTTTGATTGTCCAACTTTCCCAATACTCCTTAATCGTCACGACAACTTAGATTAAATCCAGATTTTTGATACTTAATTTTTCGTACCTTATCATTAGAATCATACTCGCATTTTTGATATAGCGAGAAGCTAAGGCCCTTCCCAGGAGCACTTCACAGAGTTTCTTAAGCTTTATAGAGTATGACGTTTTTTTTAACATTAGATTGTTAGCTAACTTAATAGTGTTTAACGAAGCGAGATTTTTTGACATTGAACTGAAACAATAACCAAAATTCTCTGAATAAACGGTTTACTTTTACAGCTATCGTTGAGGTTTTTCTTTATAAAAGATTGTGTTTTAGACGATATTGCGATAGAGAACAAAGTTTTTAGCTGTGAGTCGTAGCCTGTGCCTAAATCGCGTGCTCATTATGTTTGTCGAGAATGTGGAGCTGATTCTGCTCAGTTCTTTGGAAAGTGCCCTTTCTGTGGCAGCTGGAACTCGATGACGGAAGAAGTGATTTCATCCAGTTCGGCAGCGCGAGTATCAAGCGGGCGATCGCCCTCCCGTTCGACATCTCGTTCAGCAGAACGCACCCCCCTCGCCTCTCGCACCCTAGACGAAATCTCTGATCATCCCCAGGCTCGGCTGTCGTCTGGATATGTTGAGTTAGATCGTGTGCTGGGGGGAGGAATTGTTCCTGGTTCCCTCGTGCTCATCGGTGGTGATCCAGGTATTGGCAAATCAACCCTCCTTCTCCAGGTGGCAAATCGCCTTGCCCATCGGTTCCCAATTCTCTATGTCTGTGCCGAAGAGTCTGGACAGCAGGTCAAGTTGCGATCGCACCGGTTAGGCATTCACGATCTAGACGATTCTTCTACTAACCAGCCGTCATCCACTCGACAACAGCAAAACGGTAACGCTAAGCCCACTAAAAAAGCTGCCCAGACAAACCAGTCTGAACAGCCTGAGCAATCTGAAGACCAACAGTCTGACTTGTATTTACTGCCCGAGACTGATTTGGACGTTGTGCTCGCAGAATTAGAGTCTCTTCGGCCCCAGGTTGCCATTATCGACAGCATTCAAGCGCTGTATTTACCAACCCTAAGTTCCGCCCCAGGATCGGTCTCTCAGGTACGAGAATGTACCTCAGCGCTCATGAGAGTTGCAAAACGAGAGAGCATTACGCTGCTCATTGTCGGACATGTAACCAAAGAGGGGGCGATCGCCGGACCAAAGGTGTTGGAACATTTGGTTGATACAGTGCTGTATTTTGAGGGCGATCGCTTTGCGAGCCATCGGTTGCTTCGGTCGGTAAAAAATCGCTTTGGTGCGACTCAAGAACTGGGTGTGTTTGAAATGGCTGACCGTGGGTTAAGTGAAGTGTTGAACCCATCTGAGCTGTTTCTTGGCAATCGAGACGAGTTAGCCCCTGGTATTGCAACGATTGTTGCTTGTGAAGGTACCCGTCCTCTTGTGGTGGAACTGCAAGCATTAGTCAGTCCAACGAGCTATGCGTCTCCTCGGCGCTCAACCACAGGCATCGAATATAATCGCTTGCTGCAAATTCTGGCCGTGCTCGAAAAGCGAGTGGGCATTCCCTTATCAAAGCTCGATGCTTATGTTGCCTCGTCGGGAGGTCTCAACGTTGGAGAACCTGCGGCAGACCTCGGGGTGGCGATCGCCGTAGCCGCAAGTTTCCGCGATCGGGTCGTCGATCCAGGCATCGTGCTGATTGGTGAAGTGGGCTTAGGTGGGCAGGTACGCCCTGTTTCTCAAATGGAACTTCGGCTTAAGGAAGCAGCGAAGCTCGGGTTTAAGCAAGCCATTATTCCAGCGTCCCAACACTTTCCTAATGTTGGGCTTGAGTTAATTCCGGTTAAGCGAGTCATGGATGCCATTGGAATGGCGATCGCTCAATGACCATCTTAGAACGAAAGACCATCCGAGCTTTACCCGCATTTGTATCGGAATAAACCCTAATCGCGCTCCCGATATCGCTTGAGTTCAATTTTATTGACTTTAAAGGCTCTTCCATCAGAGATGAGGCAGCGTCCAAACTGCTGTATCTCATTCGGAAATTTGTCAAACCACCTTTCTTTCACTAAATATACGTTAGGGGAATTGAACACATCATCCACACAACGTTTGCATCTGACGCGACCAATCCTCTCTTGAGTTTCTGGCTGCTCTAAACATGGCAGATTCAGGGCCTGTCGATCGTAACTGGTGCATTTAAGGTTGGCCGGATCGGCACTACACAGAATATACGATTCCCAATGATTACCAACAAAACCTGCTGGGGCAATCGCTTCTAAAGACTGTAGTTGGGTATATCTAGATTCAACTCGTTGAAATGAGTAAACACGTTCGGGTAGGGTCAAGCTTCCTGCAATTGCTCCAATGAGAAGCAAACACGCTATTTGATTTGAGGATCGTTGCTTCAAGCTTTCTCTAAAAAATAAAATAGTTAACCATACACTGATATATATGAAGGTAAAATAGCGTGGCCCAAACACATTTTTGTCGTTGTAAACCCATTGAGATAATATTAGTAACGGATAACCAATAATAGTATTAGATAGAAATATATAAAACCAAACAGAAGGATTTGATAAATAGTTATTTGTAAAGCTCTTATCTCTTTTAATGATAATCCAACAAATATAAAAGATATAGATTAATGAACATAAGAGACAGAGGCTAAAAATGGAGAACCACATGTCATTAGATTGAAATAAAATTGATTCGATAAATAGCTTTAGCTGAGTCCCCAGAATTTGGATAACCTGATCAAAAGTATTGAAAGACGTATAGTTCCTATGATGTGAGGCATTGTTTTTTGCAAATATAATCAGACTAGCGCCAATGCCTGAACATATAAAGATATTGAGCCAAGTAAAAATCAAGGATTTGAATTGATGAAAACATAGCTTTGATTCTTGTTTGATGGATCTAGCTTCTCGATAAGTTAGGACTAAGCCCAATATAAAAAAACTGAAAATAGTAACAATTGAAAAATCTGAAATCCATAAGCTAATAAAAAGGCTTGACGTTATTCCTGTTAAATAACCATATCGCTTTATGTCTGAATACTCTGTGTGATATTCAATCAGTCGATCAGTTAAAACTGCAGCTAAACCGATAAATGCAAGTTGTGGCCCATAGGGTTGGGCAATTCTAATCAATGCTTGATACGGCCTAAGTGGTAGAAACCAAGCAAAGGCAAAGATTAATCTTGAAATCGTTTCCTTGAATAAAGAAGCAAAGCAAATAAAACCAAAAAATAACAATAAGAATTGAATAATCGATACTGAAATAATTGCCTGTATAGGCAGTATTTTCATTAGGAAATGAGAAAGCATTGGTACAATACTGCCTAGACGATCTTGTCCCCAATAATATAAGTCGTGAGGTAGTTGAAAGTCATAGCTCATTAGTACGTGAATGGCGTTGTCAGAATCCAACCTTGGATCTAGGCAGGCAGCTGAGAACCGAAATGATAGCCCAAAGATCACTAAAATTCCCGCGATGACTAGTACTCGTCCTGCTTTTCTGAAGCCACGATCTGAGAATTGCATTGGGCTCTCCTTAAACCTCGTCCAATAGAAGCAGTAATATCACTCTATCGTTAGGAACTCGCTCATCATTTTCTAAAAAAGCTCTTGTCATCAATTCTGAGTGTTGACGTAGGATGACTCAGAATTTAACGAAGTTTTTTTCCCTTTTAACGGAGCCTTATTTCCCTTTCGAATTAGCATCAACCTGTTTGCAGACGATACTTCTGCTAATGAATAAGGCTCTCTTGCAGGTTACGAGCATTACTGACAATAACAATTCGCAAAACTAGTGTATGCTCAGCTACATTCAGTCGAAAACTGCGAGGACAATTCTGACTTTTAGAACAAAAATTCTGACTTCGAGGACATAAGATGAGGCATTTATGGCGTTGAAATTCTCGGAAGTTGCCGATGGTTGAGGAAAGCCGTGCTCTGCGCGGCTTTCCTCAACCGTATAGCTTTAATCATTTAGGCTAGGACCCCGAATATAGCGGTGTTCAAGATAGTCAAGCACAAAATCAGTTATGTGTGGCGCAACGCGCCACACATAACTGTACTTAACCAACGCGCACAGCGCTATATCATTCAGTTCCTTGGACTATCGCCAAATTATTCGCCGTCTTGGCCTAACGGAACTGGCGATGGCGATACGTGTCCAAGTCGATGTGCGTACTGCACTGCTCAAAGGGCGTAGGTCTTGTTGCTATTCGAACTTGAATCCTGTGGGTGTTTCTCCATACTTTCGCTGCATGGCTCTGCGGGAGCGAACTTGAATTCGAGTAGATTGATCCTCCTGAGACGACAGTCTGCCGATGCCAGCAACCTCAAGGGATACGGTCATGATATAAGGACCCGGATCAGCCGGAAATTTAACCTCACCAACGGCGATCGCTGTTTCCCCTGGTTGGATCTCGTGACCCTCCACATAGATGCGATGTTTCCGATGCCGACCCACCTCCTCTCCATCTGGAGTGGTGAACTGAACGGTCGCCTGTAAAATGCCAGACTTCGTTCCAGATTCATATCCATACCACGTGGATGTGCCTGTATTTTCGAGCTTTAGCTTGAGTCTCAGATTTCGTTTGGCTTGAACCTCAGCCCCCTCACGAACTAAGATTCCATTTCTGTCGGTAAACTCTAGGAGCCGATATGTCGAGGAATCGAGATACGATTTCGAATTTGAAATTGGATCTCGAATATCAAATAAAATCCCTCGGGTTGTCCGTTCTAGCAATGAATCTTGAATGCTCCACAGTCGTTCACCATGAGGCGTTGGAATCGTGGCCCAAGAATTATTGCCAAATGCACCAATCGCCTGGACGGATGTTGAAAAAACAAGACACGCGAAGAATGCGATGAAACTGCTGCTCCATAATTTCTTTGCGCCGCTTTTCAATTGATGAAAATGATGATGGAGATAGTAATTAATTGAAAAACAAACAATCGGTAGAACATCAATTAGAAATCGAGACGGACCGTATACCAATACTCCAGACCATGAAAAATAAAACCAGTAATGAACATAGAGTGCTAGACACGCCATCGATAAACAGGCAAGTAGCTGCTCATCGGGATGAAGGGGCCACTGAAATAATTTTCGAATCCCTGGAATCGCGAAGAGTAGAATTGGGCACAGCACAAGCCATCCCCGGCTCGGGCTGAATAAAAGTCCGATAGCTGATTCAGGAAAGTATTGAAGGCTATAGGTCTGAGCACCACTCGTGAGTTGGGCATATCCTCCTTTCAGGAAATTAGACAGCCCGAAATAATACACATTCCATGCGATACCCATCAAAATTGATGAGGTCCCGACGAAAAAATACAAACAATTTTTCCGATAGGTGTAGATGCAGTAAACGATAAATGCCAGGAAAAATAGCAGGCTAGTTGGGCGACTTGAATGCAATAACCCTGAAAAAAATCCTGCAAGAACGAGTAGCAACTTCTGAGGGGCGTCTACCGTTCGATTAGCTTTAAATAGCGCTAGCATCGTCGCTAAGACAATGAGATTAGAGACTGTATGTTGACGGAGTCCCTGAGAACAAACAACCCACATTGATGTTGAAAAGCAGAAAATAAACGTTGAAAGTAGCGCCGTGGGTGCACCAAATTTCAACCGAGATGCTAAGTAAAAGAGGACTGCCGATAGGGCCGATAAACATGTCGCCGCTATGGTTTCATAGTGGGTTCGTTGCGAGGTTAAAAATTCTCGGCTAGCTAAGTCTAAGGAATCTGTTGGATTTCCACTGATGAGCGTCTGAATCAGGTCAGATAGCTTTGTTGAGATGAAAAAAACAGCGTAAAGGGGAAAGGAAAGAATGGATGGACCAATGGGGTATTTAGCACTCACATGTCCATTTGCTGTTTCGATAAAGTAGTAGGCATTTTGCAATCCGCTGAAGTCGGAATCTTTGTTTGAGTACGTTGCTGTATCTCTAAAAAAATCGAAGTTGAGTTGATGATTCTCTAACCAGTTAAATCCAAGTAGGCCCGTCGGAACATCATCTGTAGAGGTGATCGATGTCTCGTTAGAAAAGTAGATAAGTAGACACGCTAAGACGATAAGCGAGCAAACAAGCGTTGTTTGTTTTGACATGTTTGTGATGAAACGCGGTAGACGTAAAGGAGCCCACACGATAGATTGAGTCATTACTGATGTGTTATAGCTTACGGGATCAACCTGATTTTTCGCGGCTATGGCCGTTAATCGCTTTGGTGATGAGGAGTTGAATGTTACGAGATGGATGTAGATGTTTAGCTGGTTGAGCTTAAAGAGTAACTGGATACGTGCCAGCCTTGGCGTGCTTGTCGGTATCGTGTTTTTTGCGTTGGTCCTTCGGCGGACCAGTTGGCAAGAGGTTCAAGATATTTTGCAGCAAACTGACGGTCGTTGGATCGGGCTGGCGATCGCCGCCTATGGCATGAGTATGGTCGTTCGAGTTGAACGTTGGCGACTCTTGCTCTGGGACGTTAAGGCTCTGTCATTCAAGTCCATGAGCGTTGCCCTATTGGTCGGCTACGCCATGAACAACATCTTGCCTGCGCGGTTGGGAGAACTGGTGCGCGCTGATTTTGCTGGACGACGGTATGACTTGTCTCGCTCCGCCACAATTGCGTCGATTGCGCTAGAGCGGACGCTCGATGGCCTGATTGTGGTGTTGAGCCTAATATTGGGTCGATTCTTCGTTAGTCAAAATTCATTACTCAACACCCTCACAATTGCTGGCATTGTACTCTTTGTTGGAGTTGCGATCGCCCTATGGTTTATCAGTGCTCATCAGCTGTCGAAATGGTTAGAACGATTGCCCCAGCCGATTTATGAACGGGTGTTGAGCTTTCGGACTGGGTTGTCTGCCATGCGTGGCCAGCAGTTAGGGAAGGTGATTGGCTTTTCGCTCTCAGTTTGGATGTGTGAGGCGATCGCCTACTGGCTGGTGTTACGGTCTATCAACATCTCTCTCGACTGGAGGCAAATCTTACTAGTTTTAGGCGTTATCAACTTAAGTACGCTTATTCCGTCAGCTCCAGGCTATGCCGGAACCTATCAATATGCCTATTCATTTGTGCTCGGGTTATTTGGCTTTTCTGCGGCAGCAGGTATCGCTGCGGCGACATCTGCTCAGCTTTTTCTCTTCGGAAGCACGACCCTGATTGGGCTTGCACTTTACAGTTACACGAACGCGCAAACGTTACGGGCAACCCCGCAGAGAGAAAAGCTTTCACAGCTGACGAAACCGACGAGTCAAGGCGATCATTCTCGGCGCTGAGACAAAGGCTCCACATCGAGCACCTGATCTAGGGCTTTAGCCATTTAGGCTAGGACACCCAATGTCATATGCGTCCTTGATTTACAGCCAAACGGCTCGCTGTCTTGACCTAACGGAACTGGTGACGACTATAGCTGACGGCAGGAATCAACTAACGATGACCTTAACTTTTCTGTTCTGTTGGACGAACTAGAATGTCGTGGATTTGTACATGAGGCGGTTGACCGAGGGTATACCATACTGCCTCGGCAATATCGTTAGGTTGGAGCACTGGAAACTGACTGTAGATTTTTTGAGCCATTTCAGCACTTTTGGTGTACTTCTCTGCAAACTCAGTTTCAACAAAGCCTGGACTGATGGAGGAAACACGAATGTGTGATCCGGCTTCTCGCAATTCTTGTCGCAATCCTTCAGTCAATGATCGAACCGCAAATTTTGTTGCCGAGTACATTCCGCTCCCGTTAGGAACCCGATGACCCGACATGGAGCTGACATGAATGATGTGCCCCTGACTGTCTTTGGCTTGCATGTCTTGAATCGCCTCGCGAGTGCAGATGCATAGCGCCAAGACGTTGACCTCTAGCATTTCTCGCCATGACTCTGTGTTTCCAGCCATCAAGGATTCTTTATGACCCAAGCCAGCGTTGTTGACTAAAACATCTACTCCACCCCAGGCGTTACGAATCGATTCAAAAAGGTGAAGAATATCTGATTCTTGTCGTAGGTCAGTTGAGTAGGCCGTTAGGGTAGCCCCCTGAGCTGCCATCTTCTGAGCCAGATCCGTCAGTCGCTCCATGCGACGAGCACACACAGCGACACGATACCCACCCAAGGCCAACCGTTGGGCGATCGCCTCTCCAATGCCGCTGGATGCCCCAGTCACCAGTGCAACCTTATTATTTCCATGATGATGGCCGTGTTCAGGCTGAATTAGCGTTGCCATGTCCGTAACAATCACCCACAATTCACCACGCTATGATACATGAATGTCAAAGTTGTATAAGAGGGTGTGTCCATAATCTATAGTAGAACAAACGCTCACCCGTGATATGCTCCGCCCAAGATGACAGATCCCGTAAACGATATTGATTTTGTAGACCTTGCTGCTAATCTGCTGACTTACTACAGCTTTGATCGAGCTGGACAGTCCGTTGATCAGCTCATTGAGGCATGGATACAGCGATATCCTCCCAGTTGGCTGAGGGCGGCTGTTGTTGAGGCCCTTTATCAAGGGCGCTACAAAGCCGTATCCGTTGGGCAGATTCTAGCGATATGGAGCCGTCGTGGACAACCCATCTGCCACTTCAACTCAGAGTTTGAGCGTATGGTCTGCGATCCTCTCTTCTTTGGGGTTGCCATTCCATCGACCGTTTCACTTCAAACTAATGCAGTGTCCCATCGCTCAGATCAGCTTGAGCCATCCAATGGCTCAGCGCAGTCTTCAATGATGGTTGATCATGCGAACGTCGAAAAATCGGCTGTCTCTAATGGTCAAGCGATGACGTCGCACATTGAGAAAGCTGAACGCTTTATTCATGGTGATGAGCCGATGTCCATTGAGAAACAGAACGGCTCGTCCAATACATTCAGCCGCACGATTCCCTTTACCCTCGTCTCCCAGAATGGAGACGGCAAGTCCAGCATGGCTAAGAACCTCCCAGGCCAGTCATCTGTAATCTATCCATTTGAACTCAATGGCAACTCTTTTCAAGATGTTGCGTCAGGAGACCGTCTTGAACTTGTTGGAGGCCTTCCACCGGACTCGATTCATAAATTTGTTCCGATGACGGAACCCTCTACCTTCTACTTACGGCTTCAGGCAATGGTCTCTAGTGAGCAGGCGATCGCCACAACACTTAGTCATCGTCTGGTTTCACTTGATAGTTTGACCGCATCAGATTTTGAATCCTATGCGTCATCTGATGATTTCAGTAGTGATGCATCTGACGCTGCAATCTCAACAAACGAATCAGTGGATTCCCACGAATCGCGCTATTCTTCTCATCTAGAGAATATCCAGCTTCCTCCTCAACCCGATTTAGAGGCGATCGCTGAGGCTCTACAGAAGGAAGCATTACAGGAAGACAACGCCCAACATGAGGATGCACCTGCTGAGGTCTTTCGCTCCCAAACTCTTCAAAATGGGTCGGCTCACACGGCTCACAACGGACCGACTCATCACAGACATGAGCAAAGCGAAACGTAAAATCAGCTCTAGGGTTGTTCAACGCTCTCTCTAGAAGTCCAGGAATTACCAGTTTCTCCATCCCCCCGAAGGCGAAATAGACGACGTTCCAGACTTTGTATTTTCCTCAAATGGATGCCGAGTTAGGATTTTTTGGTAATCAATGCTTTTAGCCCATTGGTCAATTTCTCTAGCTCGCAAGACTGGAAGCGGATGAGTCAAGGGGGAGACCTGGGCATCTTTCAACACTTGCCCAATTTCCGTTTTTGTAACGGCATCATAAGATCGTGCTTGCTCAAGAAATGCATCGAGATTGAGACGCTGAGCTAACGTCGGTGAGCCTCCTGTCAGTTTCATCAATACTGATGCCACAACGCGAGCATCTTGAGCCACTAACAAAGCAGCGCGATCGCATGTAAATTCCGCACATCTAACCCACTGCATCATTTGAGATTGCAGACTCTGAGTCACAAGCCCTCCAAATGGCAGCAGTTGATCTGCGGCTAGCATAATCAGATTGGCTAGGGTGAGATAAACGCCGTGGTCACACTTTAGATGTCCGAGTTCGTGGGCAATAACGGCTTGAAGCTCCTCTGGAGTCAGCAAATCAATGATTGATGTGTGCAGCACGATGAATGGTTTGCGTCCCCGCATGGCAAACGTATAGGCATTCGGCGCAGGATTTTGTCGAATATAAAGCTGAGGAACTTCTAGGTCTAAAATTTCACACGCCTCAACGACCAACGTATGAATATCCGGCAGTTGCTGGTCGCTCACCTGAATGCTAGAAGCAATGTTGTCGAGATAAAACACCTGTTCAGCGACGGGTCCCAGCAGGTTTCGCACAATCAGGTCAAGAGCAGGTAATTGCTGAAGGGTTTGGGTCGCCTGGAGATCAAGCGGATGACGAAAGTGATTCGACTTCAAACCCCGTAAATATGTTTTTGTGAAACCCATGAGAATAAGGATGGCAAACGAAAAGCGATGAGAATTGCTGACGATGCAGAGCAAAGCCTTTTTTCACCGTACCAAACCTGTAGCAGTTTGCAACTGCATCAAGTAGCGCATCGATTAAGCAATTGATTAAGCATGGGACTCTTGCGAAAACCTACGATTTGAGAAAATCGAGATAGCGCTTGCTCAGTTCTTCAACGGCCAATTCATACAGGTCTTTACCGTGTTCAGGAGTCGCTAATGCTGGATTCGAGCCCATTCTGCCATCTGGATAATGGCGGCGAAAATTCGCAGGACCATAGATAGGGTGTCCAGACGCGACAGGTGTTGAAAGCGATGCCTGCTTAATGGCTTCAGGATAAACAAACTGGGTCACGGCAACTTCGCTGGGAGTGGCATGGCTCCCTTCTTCATTGCCATACAATTCTTTCGCCTTCGTGTAGACTGACCGACACATATACCAATTTGCGACCTGACATTGAATCTGATCCGCATTGGGAATCGATAGCTCAGCAAGGGTTGTATAGCTTTCTGCAAATGCAGCTTTTAGTGTTGCAACGTTGCCACCGTGACCATTGATAAAGAAGAATTTGTAAAATCCAGCCTTGGCCAAGCTGGCTAAATAATCTCGAATCACCAGAATGAGCGTGCTCGGTCGCAGGCTAATCGTCCCAGGAAATGCGGTGTGGTGCAGTGCCATGCCGACGTTAATCGTTGGTGCGACTAACGCTTGAGTGGCTGAACCTACACCCTGGGCGATCGCCTCAGCGCAAATGGCATCTGTCCCAATGAGGCCTATTGGTCCATGCTGCTCCGTTGAGCCAATTGGAATAATCAGACCGGGCGATCGCTCAAGATAGGTCTCAACTTCAGGCCAGGTTGATAATTGAAGTTGCATAAGTTGTACAAAAATGTGTCTACGTCAGCCGTGTCTATTGCCGCTCATTATGCAGTCATCAGTCCTAAGATAGCGAGTCGTGAAGACAACCGTTGACTCTGATGCGTTGGTGGTGTTGATTTAGGAATAGATTCACACTAGAACCCACTCCCAAATCAGTGTTTAGTCTTGATTCAAGCAAAGTCGTATTCTGGTTAGCGGCACAAATAGCTGCTTCATCAGCAGGTCGTCTAAATATCTTGTTTTCAAAGAGTGGATTTGTTGGACGTAAAGTTCTAGAATTGTATACCAAGTGTGTGTTGCTTGGATTGGGCTTAGCGCGTCTGCATGATTAGGTGAGGTTGTATAGTTTAGGTGCTTTGCTTTTACATCCTGCGTATGGGGCTAATCAGTTGCACGTTGTCATCTCCTTAAATGGGAAATCTAGATTGTCTGGACTTAAGTAAAAATTTTATCGATGAGTGACGATAGAGACGCCGGGCATATATGAGCCACTTAACTCGCCACAGATTTTGTTAAAACTGTTGTAAGGCACCATCCTAGGAGATAGCCTATGTTACACCGCAAGATTTATCAGTTGTGTTGCGATGGCCGTGAGGTTTGGATATTCTTACGTGATCAGCAGCGATGGATTGAGCGGGCGCGTATTTTAGATATTGAAGGCGATCTTGTGACGGTCCGCTATGAGTCGGATGAAGAAGACGAGATTTGTTCGTGGGAAGAAATGATTCGTCTAGAAAGCATTGGTTCCGTCATGCAGAAGCTAGCAGGCGTACCCAAAGGAGAGTTCGAGCCTCTGGTTGCTGATGATTGTCCAGAAGCTGAACAAATCCAAAACCCTAGCTCTGATTCAAATGAGAGCTAATCCTTAAGGGTCAATTCAACTCATTACATGCGTTTGAATGAAGCTTGCTAGGTAGTTCACCAGTGCACATTCGTCGATGATGCGAATGATCGGTCATGGGCGCCTATCTAATTGCGTTAACGAAAATTGTTCAAAATGGCGTTGATTAAGGGCGATCGCTTTTGAGGCGAGCTGCTTCTGGGTCAAATTGGTCGGGCAATCGTGTAGATTCGCGATCGTAATCTGCATCTGTCAAGTCTGTGCCTGACAAAATTGCATGTTGCAAATCTGTGCCAATCAACATGGCACCGCGCAGATTGGCCTGAGATAAATTTGTCTGTTGCAGAACCGCGTAGCTTAAATCAGCACCCCTAAGATTTGCCTGACTCAAATCGGTGCCAGAAAAGTCTGCGTAGCTGAAATCAGCCCCTTTAAGATTCGCTCCGGTGAGTGTTGCGTTCGTGAGGCTAATGCCTGAGAAGGAACGCTGTCCTGATGCATATGCGTCAAGTAAGCTGCTAACAGAAGTGGGTTGAGTTGGTGGTTTCATGGCGAATGAGCTAGGAAAGTCACTGGACAAGTGCAACGGTTAAGACCATATGAAGGGTTAACACGACATCGTGTAATGACAAAACAGGCACTGCGAAATGCCCTATGATGCCATGCTTGATCGTGCGTGATGTATCTGCACAGCGCGATGTTTTCTCAAAACCTGCATACCTTCCGGGGGTGGCAGCAACGCGATAAGGCTAAGAGAGTCATGATGGTCACGACTATATTCGATGCAATTGGGGGCAATAGCAATAGGTGATGTTTACCACCACCTATCACTTTCAGGAAATCTAACAATGACAGCTCAATACTAATGATTGAACCCTGATTACTCAACGTTGAGTGCAGGAGTTTGATGGGGGCTATGCAAGATATATTGAGCGTCGGGCTGTTGGCAAGCCACCATTGTTTTGACGTGCTCCATCTCGTCATCTCGGATTGCGACAAACACATCAAACAAAGTGTCAACGTTCGGACGACGTTCAGATAGGGGCTGAGCTGTTTGAAATTCGTCAAACATATAGAGATCGCCGTCACGATAGTACTTCACTGCTACCTGTGGAGCAGGCTGCCCTCTGAGATTTTCCTCATTGGCTTTTAGAAACGCGTCGTAACTTTCATACGCATGCGCTTCGACAAGTTCCATAAAATGATAAGCCGAACGCGGGCTAACCATGTATAGGCCAACGATAATCCAGTAATAAAGGAGAGCGACATGACGCGCGAGGAAGCGATCAACCCATCGATTATTGCCCCCAAGGGACTCCATGATGAGTAGATGATGCAGTTCGTTCCAAGATTCTGCGAAATGAACTTTCAACCAATCAACTTTTCGCCACCAGCCCAAGGTTTCATACAAATGTAAAACCGAGAGGTAAGAGAAATAGGGGACGCGTGCAACGGTTTCTAGCACGTAAAATCGCGGGTATGGTCGATTCCGATACAGTGTATTGATAACAAAAACGAGAATGCCTACGAGCAGTCTAATCATGTGACGTCTCCAAAATGTTGCGCTAGGGAGGTCTGTTGTTCGTCGCAGAGATGCTTGTATTCGGTTGAAGCGGATCATAACGCTCTCTATCTTAGAGCAGTCCTATCGATTGGGGCTTTCAATTGTGATGTGTGTTAATAGACAACACATCAGTTGCGAAAGCCATCAGTTGCGAAAGAAACAGGCTAAAACTGTGAGCTAATCGGGTGAAGTGTTCGGTACCAAATCTAGGGTTGAAAATTCCATCAAAAGTTGAATGTGGGGCAGATGGTTCGCTGCGACCGCTAGCTTAGAACAACATCACAAGGGCATAGGGTTTGTCTAAAACACTATCTCGGTTCAAACAAGACAGGTCATCGCTATATTTGAAGGACACAGGGCCTCTCAAAGAAATGACCTCAACGGCTAAGGGTGTGAGCATACGATGAAAACGTTTTATTTAGGATGTGCGATTTGGGCTTTCAAAAATTGGGTTGGTGATTTTTATCCTGATGGGAGTCGATCGTCTGAATTTCTAAAGCTCTATTCTGAGCGATTAACGGCTGTAGAAGGCAACACGACCTTTTACTCCGTGCCCAGTGAGGCGATGGTGAAGCGCTGGTGTGCTGAGACGCCCGAGACGTTTCGGTTTTGCCTGAAGATTCCTCAAACCAATGAGAACGGCGATCGCCCTTTATTGACAACAACTAAGAATGTAATCACAATGTAATTACTCTACGT
>JBCBLF010000072.1:0-19929 GCA_038520475.1 Cyanobacteria bacterium J06627_8 | reverse complement strand
TGGCTTTTAACCAGGTGTCGATATTGAACTTAATGGCATACATAGCGATCGCCCCTGCATAAGCTATGACCCAAATTTAAGCATGGGAATCGTGATTCCGCCTGAGAAAAAACAGTCACGAAAGAATTTACGTATGTGTCAAAACCATTACAGTATGTTTCAACTCTTAGCAAGAAGACTGCCCCGATACCCCGTGAGCTTGGTAGACTTGGGACGAAATGGCATTCGGTTGAGCAGGGTCGCTATCACTGAGAAAGTTAGTGAGTATCCCTGGTAATGGCGTTGCTTGATTGACCGCATGAGGTGAGCATAAATAGCTATGGTAGATTCTCTTAAAAAGCCTGAATTTGATGAAATTCGCCCTGGGGTTAAAACTCCTGCTAAGGATACAATTCTGACTCCTCGCTTTTATACGACTGACTTTGATGCCATGGCAAAAATGGACATCTCAGTTAATGAAGACGAGTTGAAAGCCATTCTTGAAGAATTTCGAGTTGATTACAATCGTCACCACTTTGTGCGCGATGAGCAGTTTGAGCAAAGCTGGGATCACATTGATGGTGAAACGCGTCGTCTCTTTATTGAGTTTCTAGAGCGCTCCTGCACAGCAGAGTTCTCTGGGTTTCTTCTCTACAAGGAGCTTTCTCGCAAGCTAAAAGACAAGAGTCCGGTTTTGGCCGAGTGCTTCTTGCTGATGTCACGAGATGAAGCCCGTCATGCAGGCTTCTTGAACAAAGCCATGTCTGACTTTAATCTTCAGCTGGATCTTGGTTTCCTGACAAAGAGCAAGAAGTATACGTTCTTCAAGCCGAAGTTCATTTTCTACGCGACGTATCTGTCTGAGAAGATTGGTTACTGGCGTTACATCACCATCTATCGCCACCTAGAGTCTCACCCTGAGAATCGCGTCTATCCCATTTTTAACTTCTTTGAAAATTGGTGTCAGGACGAAAACCGCCACGGTGATTTCTTTGATGCCATCATGCGCGCAAATCCAGATATTCTGAATGATTGGAAGGCTCGGTTGTGGTGCCGATTCTTCTTGCTGTCGGTCTTCGCAACGATGTTCCTTAATGACATTCAGCGTTCTGGCTTCTATGCGTCTTTGGGTCTGGATGCTCGTGATTACGACGTTCACGTAATTCGTAAGACGAATGAGACGGCTGCGCGAGTCTTTCCTGTGATTCTCAATGTGGATCATCCCGAGTTCTTTGCTCGACTGGATACCTGCACGGAAAATAACGTGAAGCTTGCGGCGATCGCTAATTCTGATGCACCTGCTGTTGTGAAGTGGGCAAAGAAAATTCCTGTTTATGCATCTAGCGTGATTGAACTTGCTCGGCTGTATTTCATGAAGCCGATTCACTCTGACTCTTGGGAAGGTACGGTTCACTAAATTCTGTTTTTGACTGAAGAGCTGAACCATTTAAGAATCTTGACTAGAATGAGCGCTTTTGGGTCTCTACCCAAAGCGCTATTTTTTTGCTTCACCGTTGAGATGATCCTGAAACTGTTTTATGAAGCTGCATTAATAAGCATTGGCCATCGCTTTAAAGTAGCAAAACGATAGTTCAAACAATAGTTCAGGAGATAGTGCTCCATGTCGTGGACCTTAAAGAAGCAGCTAGAGCAACGCCTAGCAGAATTACAAGACGAATATGATTCAGGCCAGAAGTTTTTGGCTGATTTAGAAGAGCGGCAGAGTAACGTGAAAGAAACGCTGTTGCGAATCACCGGAGCCCTTCAAGTCTTGAAGGAAGAACTCGAAAAAGCGGCGATCGCTGAACAGAATGGAGGGCAATCTGCACCTCCGGTTTCACGTCCGCTTGTGACTAATGTGACCGAGTCGCCATCGCTCTGAGATTGATTATCAATGGATTAAATAGGTGGTCACAAGTCACTATAAAAATCCATAAAGCCCTGCACTGTCTGCTGCGTGGGCGGTACGGGGTGCTGAACTTGGATTTTAACTGTGCCAAGGTACGTGTGAACATGGTGTCGATGGTGCCACCACCGGCACCAATGCTCTGTATGTAAGGATGCCTGATTGAATGATTGTGGAGCTCGCCCGAGACGAGTTCTACAAAAATATTTAGTGTATTCATATCTAGTGCATCTATTTCATGAATACAATTTGGCAGTTTTCTCAAATCTATCGGTGTCGTCAGCTTAGTTATGAAACGACATGATTTGGGACGCTCCGCGTCCCAAATCATGTCCTAAAGTCAATAGCTGTGGCGATGTGAAGAAGTGGGGTGATGGGTGCGAAATGGGGCCCGCCACCCCATTTCTTTGTAAATTTTGTCCAGTTGTGTCGTTTACCCATTTCTCGAAATGGTGTAGAGCAGTTTTCCGGTATAGTTAGGGGTCTGTGACGTATTGTCTGTGATCCTTGACGTATGAAGATGACGACGCGAGACCTTGTGTATATTGCTGTGTTCGCTGCACTCGTGGCTGCACTGGGTCTCATTCCACCCATTCCGCTTCCATTTATTCCGGTTCCCATTACCGCTCAATCCTTAGGCGTGATGCTAGCGGGAGCAATCTTAGGGGCTCGACGGGGTGCGTGTGCACTCTTACTCTTTCTTGTGTTGGTCGCGATTGGGTTTCCCTTGCTATCGGGAGGCCGAGGGGGATTTGGTGTTTTTCTTGGGCCATCAGGTGGCTTTTTGCTGGGATTTCCACTCGGAGCCTTTACGGTCGGCTGGTTCATTGAACGGTGGTGGAAGCGATTGAATCTTGGACTTGCGATACTGGCAACGATGATTGGTGGCATCGGTGTTGTTTATGCCTTGGGAATTCCGTGGCTTGCATTAGCGAGTCAAACGTCTTTAGCGAAAGCTGCCATTGGGTCGCTCGTGTTTATTCCTGGTGATGTTGTGAAAGCGGTGATTGCGGCGATCGCCACGGTGAATGTTCGTCGCACTTATCCGCTGATTCAACGCTAATCGCATCACCAGACGCTCATGCTTATCACGGATGGATTGGTGCGTTATGGAGACGCTCATCCTGGCAAACTAGCGATTTGTATTGGACGTGTGCACTGCACTTATGGACAGCTCTTACAGTCGGTGCGCTGCGTGGCAGCTGCCATCACCGCACTATCTGATGTTTGGAGATCTGGAGATGGCCTGACGGAGCGGCACCTGCGTCCATGCGTTGCTGTGCTGTTGCCGAATAGCGTGGAGTTTCTAGAGGTCTTTCTCGGAACAACGACAGCAGGTGGTGTCGCGATGGTCCTCAATCCCGACTGGCCCCCCGCCCAGATTCAAGCCATTTTGGAACGCTGGAAGCCTGATGTTTTGGTGACTCAGAGTTCATTGTTAGGGCTCATTGGGGTGAGCAACGAGAGACCTGTATCAGACCGTTCCAATCATGGGTACTTCGCAGAGGACTGTCCATCGTTTGATGCGTATTGTCGGCAAAAACAATCAGGTTCACAGTCGATTCGGGCGATCGCCCTTTATGGCTCTCCAAGCCAATCCGACTGCATGCCTGACCTCACCTACCCACATACTCCAGAGCCCACAAACCTGAATCAGCTTTGTCAAAAAGAAGGACATCGTGGCGAATCATCGACAGGGCAGCGTCCCTTCTATATTGGATTTACCTCTGGTACGACTGGATTTCCAAAAGGCGTCATCCGCTCTCATGCATCCTGGGTCAAAAGTTTTGAGGCTGGACAGATTGAATTCGGCCTGTCTTCAGAGGCGCAAATCTTCGTTCCTGGCGCGTTTGTCCACAGTCTATCGCTGTATGCGGCTGTCGAAACTCTAGTTAACGGAGCCACACTCCACGGATTCGCTCGCTTGACGCCTAAAGCCATGATCCAATGTCTAATCCAGGAGCCAATCACTCGAATTGTGGCGGTTCCAGCTCTACTCAAGGCGATCGCCCAAACGATGTCGCGTAAGCAGCTGAGTCTTCCAACGGTTCGCACTATTATCTCAGGAGGGTCGAAGCTGCGGCCAGATCTCCGAGATCAGCTCCAGGCGTGTTTTCCATTGGCAACTCTCTTTGAATATTACGGCGCATCAGAGCTGAGCTTCATGACGGTAGCGTCTTCGTTGGAATCGGTACCCGTCGATTCCGTCGGGCGAGCGTTTCATGGCGTGGAAGTTTCTGTTCGTCGGGATGATGGAATGGCTGCTTCACCCAAAGAGATTGGGTGGATTGGGATTCACAGTGAGATGGTGTGCTCGGGATATTTGGAAAAACCTGACGATGGAACGGGATTTCAAGTCAAAGAGGGTTGGGCGACTGTGGGCGATCGCGGTTGGCTAGACGAGGCTGGCTACCTGTATTTGGCTGGACGAGAGCGAGACATGTTGATTTGCAATGGCGTTAATGTGTATCCGGCAGAAATTGAAGCTGTTTTGATGACGCATCCTGAGATTGAGGACGCAGTGGTGATTGGGATACCGGATGATTGCCGGGGAGACATTATTTGTGCAGTGTTGAAGATGAAGGTTCAGGCCGTTAACCCATCGATTGAACGATCTAACTTGATAGCGTATCTCAGGCAGCGCCTTGAACCTGAAAAATGTCCTCGACGATTTTTTTTGACGGATGATTTGCCGATGACAACAGGTGGCAAGGTTAGTCGAGTTGACCTCAAGCAGCAGATCATGGAGCGATCGCCGAATCTATTAGTCCTTTAAGATGGCAGCTTTACAGAATATCTGGTTTTGAAACCGAATTAGAAGCCTTTGACGAGGCGATCGCGCACCTCTGCTCGGAGTCTTCCAAGAGCGTTATACAGCAGATTTCCGGGACATTCTGTTGGAAAGAAATCGCGATGACCCCGGATAAACTCGGGATCGATGTCACATGCCTTGCACAGTCCAGCACATAGCTCGACGAGACTATTCCATTGTTCGACCGACATCTGCAAAACCTGAGCGTTTTGTTCTCCCGGACAACCCGTACCTGGACCACTGCCAAAGCACCCTTCATTCTCAATCCCAGGTGACTGATTCCCTAGCCGTGTGCCAGTGTGAGCAGAGCGAACACCTTGTCCTCGTATCGCCGCACTGAGCGAGCCGTGACGCCCTTCCAGCAGGAAGCCACCGCTGGTATTCAAGAAATTATGTCCAGAGTCGCTCCATCCGTTGGAATTGATATGGGTTCGCTGAGTCCGGCGAGCCAACAATTTTGCTCCATCTTCAGTGCCTCTAGACGGGTCACGAGGTGGATTCCGATCAGCTGTGTGGTGAATGACGATATATCGAGGTGAGGTTCGACTAAACGGTCCACGCACGGTTGCTCCCCATTCTCGGGTCGGAATCACGCGATTAAACACATCCAAAATTCGGGGTGCCTGTCGTTCAGGTTCAGGTAAACACTCATCCCGTTGGATAATCATGCGTCGGGGAGCATTGCGATCGCCAAACCACCACAGAGGAACGACAAGTCTGAATTCGCTCGCCGCGCGGTTGTGAACACTTAATTCGACTCTGTCCAAATACTTGAAGCTGTCTCCCCCTTCCATCAGGTAGAGGGCTGATTTGGTGAGTAGGGTCCAATTGGTGCTGGGATACCGGATCGCTGGAGAGGGTTCTGGTTCATTGCCAAGCTCGATGGCCATGCGCCGGGGCGCACGCTCGTCCCTAAACCACTGTAGAGGAACGGTAATGCGATTTTCACCAGGAGTCGTATGAGGCTGCAATTCAACCTTTTCGAGATAGCGCCCCCCTTCCATCCAATACAATGCCCTCTTCGTTAGCTTTAGCCACGTTGTTTTTGGACGAATGGGGCAGGGCTGTGGCTCAGGTTCATCCGCACTGAGTTCAATTGCCATGCGCTTCGGGGCATCATCTTGTCGAAACCACTGGAGTGGAACCGTTATGCGGGCTTCCCCTGGGGTTGCATGGGGTTGTAAATCGACGCGATCAATATATTTGCCACCTTTCATGAGGTAGAGCGCTTTGCGCGTCAGCTTGACCCAGGTCATAACTTCGTCCTGTCCAACATAGAGATAAGCTGACGAGGTTGTATCACACCTGTCGGAAAAGAATCAATTTCATGAAAGAAAACGATAGAGAGTGCAATATATCGCTCTACTCATATCTTGTTCCTTGTCTGCTTAGAATTTCTGGGTATTGTAGGCGCGCGGAGCCCTCCTACAATGTCCAGATACAAGATGTAGCTATATAGCAATCCTAAATAAGTGGTGGGGAATGCGTTCCCCACCACTTGTTTCATAAATCACTTAGGAAAGCGATGGTCTAAGACACCGAGTGTCATGTCATTGGAATTTTGGCTCGGCGTTCAATCCTGGGGTGAGCAATGGTGTCTGATGCTTGCTGGAGGGCTTCTAGGCGATTCATCACAATGTGCTGAGGCGGAATACGATCAAACACATGGAGACGGTGGAGGCGATCGCGCGCTTCTCCAGTTGCTCCAACAATGTAGACATCGTGGTAGTTGTTGTTCGCTTCCTTCACCATATTTTCGATGGCCAGGGATGCCGTGACGCCGAGCTGAGGGACTTCTCCTAAGTCTAAAATCAGCACATCATAGGCTCTTACGAGGGAGAGCTGTTGGGAAATGGCCTTCGCTGCTCCAAAACTCATGGGTCCGCTGAGATGGAACAGCAGAATTTTGCCTTTGGAATGGTGGAGTAAGTAGCGTTCTTCGTCGTTTAGGATGCGATCGTTGCTGCCGTCTGAAATGGTTTTGATGCTTTCAATCTGAAAGTCAGTGAGCCGCTTGAGGGTTAGCATGTTGGCGACGAAGACCCCGACTGCAACGGCAGTAATCAAGTCCACAAACACGGTGAGCAGCACGACTCCATACATGATGCCTGCTGCTTTGAGTGATACGTGATGGGCCCGTTTCAAGAAGCTCCAGTCAATGATGTCGATCCCTACTTTGATCAGAATGCCGGCTAAAACAGCATGGGGAATGGCTTCCGTCAGCTCTCCGGCTCCAAACACGATGAACAGCAATAGAAGGGCATGAATGATCCCCGATAGTGGAGTCCGCCCTCCCGCCTTGACGTTCACGACCGTTCGCATGGTTGCCCCTGCACCGGGTAGACCGCCGCACAATCCTGAAATCAGATTGCCGATGCCTTGGCCAATGAGTTCTCGATCTGAGTCGTGCTGCGTCTGCGTAATGTTGTCTGCAACGAGGGAGGTGAGCAGCGAGTCGATTGACCCAAGAATGCCGAGCATCAGGCCATAGCCCAGAATAGTTTTGAGTTGAGACAGTTCAATCACGGGCAGGTGAAGTGACGGTAGTCCAGTTGGGATATCGCCAATTCGAGGAACAGCCGCATCTGGTAATGCGACGACAGATACTGCCGTGCCAATGATGAGGGCCAACAGCGGAGACGGAATAATTTGATTTAGGCGTCGGGGCATGCCGAAGACAATGAGGAGCGTCAACAGACCCAAACCCAGAGCTTGTTGATTGAAATGGTAAATGTGGCTCGGGAGATTCGTAAGAGACTCAACAACATTGGCTGAACTGGGATGACCTAGGAAAGGCCCGAGTTGAATCAAGATGATGATGATCCCGACCCCTGACATAAAGCCTGAGATGACGGTGTAGGGCATCAACGTCACATATTTTCCGATTTGGAGAATGCCAAACAAAATCTGAAAGAGGCCGCCCAGCATGACGACTGTAAAGGCGATCGCCAACCCGTTGTCTGGATTGGCAGCGGTCACGGCAACAAAGACCGTTCCCATGACAACCGTCATAGGGCCTGTCGGGCCTGAAATTTGAGATGGAGTACCGCCAAATAACGCCGCGAAAAAGCCAACGGAGATCGCACCATAGAGTCCGGCGATCGCTCCAGCTCCTGACGAAACCCCGAAAGCAAGTGCGAGAGGAAGGGCAACAATTGCAGCTGTGATGCCACCAAAGCAGTCCCCGCGAACATTCCGAAAGTGAAGGCCATGAACAAGATTTCTAGCAAAATATTGGGGGAAATAGGCCATTGCCTTGAGTCCAAAGTTAATTAGTGTGAATACAATTCGTTAGATGATTAACGTTTTTTAACTAGTGATAAGCAAAAATGAAGCGCGTATTATTTAGCAATTTTCAAAATTCGAAAATTGCTGGGTGAAAGCGAGAGCCCAGAGCAGACTTTCTATGATGTGGAGTTTAAAATATTCAGTCAACTGACCTAGAGGACATGACTGTCATTCGTTACATTTAGTGGCTTTGAAAATTCAGAATAATAACGACTGTTCTCAATTGCCGTAAGACGTTGTCATAGGAATCTATACCACTTCAGATGTCTTCTAATCGTACTCTCTAAACTAATGTAAGAAGATACATGCTGCGACAGAGAGAACACGGTTGCTCGGAACATACTTTAATAAGCGAACGTCGCGAAACCGTCTTCATAAAAGAATTTTAGCGAATTGAATTTTAGGGCTGAAGCAAGATTCTCTGTAACTCATATCAGATATAAATAAAAGCCAACGAGCCCGGATCTGTTGAACGTTAGAAATACGAAATCATGTTAGGAGACCAATATTTTTAATGTCGCCAGTGCGTCTAAGAGTAGAAGAAGCAAGGCAAAATAATGCAAACAGTGATTCATTCTAAATAAAATTTTCGGCATCTTTCAATGAACGCAGAATCTTTTAATAGGCTCAAAAAAAATATTATGTTTTTAATGAGGCTTTATGCTTTGTAGTGTTTCATGATGTTGATGCTAGCTGAGATGTAACTGATTTTTATCAATGGGCAGAATGCATCTGCAAAAGTTAGTTAAAAGAGTGACGCGTTAATCAGAGCGCTACTCTTTTAAGTCTTGTCATTAAGATGAGATTATTTCCCGATACAGAACTGACTGAATATCTTATCTAGAACCGATTCAGTGACTTCTTCGCCTGTAATTTCTCCTAGAGCTTGAATGGCTGCTCGTAGATCGATACTCCAAAAGTCAAGCGGAAGTCGCTGATGAATTGTTGCTTGAACGTGCTTGATCGATTGATAGGCACGCTTGAGGGCCGATGACTGTCGTTGATTGATGGCAACATCTAGGTTGGCAGCGGTGATACGTTTCTGCTGAATGCTGTTGAGGATGGCATTCTCTAGAGCTTCAATCCCTTTATGCTGTGCTGCTGAAGTGATCACCCTAAGATGCTGGGTTGTTTCAAGGAATGGAATCTCAGGAGTATGTTCAAGGAGGTCAATCTTGTTGAGCACAATAATTAGTGGTTGGTGCTTGACCTGTTGGTAGATGGCGTCATCGCTGCTCGTCCATCCCGCTTGGGCATCGATCGTCAGCAGAACGAGATCGGCCTCTAGCGAAACTTTGCGCGATCGCTCTACTCCAAGTTGTTCAACCTCGTCTGCTGTATTCCGTATGCCTGCTGTATCTAAGACCTGGACCGGAATGCCCCCCACAACGAGGTAAGACTCTACAACATCACGGGTGGTGCCAGGTAAGTCAGTGACGATCGCGCGATCGCTTCGGCTCCAGGCGTTTAGGAGGCTTGATTTCCCAACATTTGGACGGCCAACAATGGCGACTTTTAGGCCCGTGCGAAGCAGTTCTCCTTGATGTGCGGTGTCGAGAATATGGGCCATCGCATCGGTGACTTGCTGGATGTTTTGCTCAATCGCTTGTTCATTCAATGGGGGAAGGTCATCTTCGAAGTCAATTCGAGCTTCAACCTCAGCCAAGATGTTCATACACTGCGATCGCAACTGTCGAATGGGATGGGCTAACTTCCCCTGAACGCCGGCAAGAGCAGCTTGTGCCGCCTGAGGCGATCGCGCGCCGACTAGATCTGAAATGCCCTCTGCTTGCGTTAGGTCAATTCGTCCGTTGAGAAACGCTCGTAAGGTAAATTCGCCAGGTTCTGCTAACCGTGCGCCTAGTTCGATACACAGCGTCAGCACTTGCTGAACAACAACCATGCCGCCGTGACAGTGAAATTCAATGACATCATCGCGGGTATAGGACCGAGGAGCCAGCATCAGCATCAGCAATGCTTCGTCCACCACCTCTTCGGTATCGGGATGATGAATGTGGCCATAGAGAATGCGATGGGTATCCCAGGTTTGGTGCCCTGGTGCTCGAAATAGCCGTTTGGCGATTGCAACGGCTTTGGTACCGGACACTCGGACAATGCTGACGCTGCCCTGTTGAGGAACCGCGGCTGTGGCGATCGCTGCAATTGTATCGGTTTTTAAGAGTGCATCAGCCATGGTGATTCACAGTCAGGGTTACCCACGTTCATTATCCTTTTGGCCTGCATCCACTAATGCTTCTTGGAGAACTGGAGAGAGCGAATCCTTTAGTCGCCCAGCGCGAATAAATTCTGCGTAGGTATCAGATTCGATGGCTAGTAGCTCCTCGCGGACTTCCTCAACGATGAGATCTTGAAACTGAGGATGCTGAGCTTGGAGTTGTTGGATTTCCGATTGAACCGATTCAAGCTGACCTTTGACGAGCGCAACTTCATATTGGAAAAAATCAGGTTCAATCTCTTTGCGCTCGGCAATCGTATTCAATCGATCAATCACTCGGTTGAGCGCGACGCGGCGGGCGATCGCCTCCATATATTTTTGCTTGAGAGGCTGAATTCCCATGAGTTCGAGATTTTGCAATAGAGGCTTTGTCGTCATCCCTTGCACCAGCAGAGTGAACAGCATGACGCCAAAGACAGTGGCGATAATCAATTCTTTTTGATCAAACGAATCTGGAACGCTGAGGGCCAGCGCTACGGAAACTGAACCCCGTAGACCGCCCCACCAGAGCACTGTTTGGGTTTTGGCGTCCAAATTTGAACCAGCAATCACGTTGCTGACAAACCCTAGGCCGAAGATCCCCACCAATCGAGTGAGCAGAACAGCGGCGATCGCCACCAGAATGACGGGAGCATTTGCAGTCAAGATGCCAAACTGCACCTGATCTCCAATGAGGAGAAATACGATGGAATTGACAAAAAATGCAGTGAATTCCCAAAACTCAGACACAATCAGTCGAGTGCGAGGATTCATGCCGATGCGAGAGCCAAAGTTGCCCAGTACCAAGCCAACGGTAACAACTGCAATAACCCCCGACCCCTCTAAATCCTCAGAGAGAATATACGCTCCATAGGCGGCAACCAAGGTCAGAGACTGCTCAACAGACGGTAGATCAAAGCGTTGGGTGATGTAAGAAATTCCAAACCCGATGAGGCTACCGATACCAATGCCGATGCCAACGAACGTTGAGAACTGAACAATTGCAATGGGAATTGACAGCTCTTTGGTTCCGATGGCGACCCCAAGCAGCAACGTGAAAGCCACCACGGCGACTCCATCATTGAACAGACTTTCTCCTTCCATGAGTACAGTCAGGCGTTTGCTGACTCCCAATTCGCGAAAAAGTGCAATGACCGAAACCGGGTCCGTTGCAGAAAGACTGGCACCAATTAGAAGAGACGTTCCGAGTGCAAGCCCTGCAAAGTACTGCAACCCGAGCCCGACGCCTGCCACCGAAATGACCACTCCAAACACTGCGTAAAGGCAAATCGGAATCAAATTCTCTTTTAGATTTCGCCATTCTAGATTCCACCCTGCCTCGAAGAGGAGTGGGGGCAGAAAAATCAGAAGAATGATGTCTGGCGAGAGTGTGACGAGGCGGATGTCAACGACGGCTAATGCCAGTCCGACAATCACCAATAGCAGCGTGTAAGGAATTTGTCGGAACCAAGGCAGCGTGCGAGACAGGGTCGCCACTGTCAGCGAAACGCACAGAACCAAGACAAACTGAGCAATTTTCCCCTCGATAGTGGGTTCCTCAAGCACGGGGACAGAGAAAACGGATTCAGTGGCAGAGTCAGTCGCAGTCAGAAAAAACAGAGAAAAGACATGGGCGATCGCGTCGAAACTCATAGCGCTTAGGGGTTACAAAATAGGGTGAAGATGAGGTGTGGGTGATGCCTAGGGTAAACCAGGCGTAAATTCGTAGGAAACTCTCCACAGCATTGTAGCGGTGGAAGATGAAAACCATTTGCTTGAGGAATTCGTCATTTAAGACATCTGCTGGAGGTATATTTCAGGTCCTAGCTGATCAAGCTGAGATTGTTTGCGCATCACCATGTCTTCTAGGCTTTGGCGATACGCTTGTACCTTTTTCAATAGAGCAGGGTTGTGAGTGCCGAGCATCTGTATGGCGAGGAGTCCAGCATTTTTTGCGTTGCCGATCGCCACGGTTGCAACGGGGATGCCTCCAGGCATCTGCACAATGGAATAGAGCGAATCAATACCGTTTAAGGTGCTGGTCTTCACTGGGACTCCAATCACGGGTAATGGCGTCATCGATGCGACCATTCCTGGCAAATGCGCTGCACCTCCGGCTCCTGCAATGATGACTTTGAGTCCGCGAGTATGGGCTGACTGGGCATACGCCATCATGCGTTCCGGTGTGCGGTGGGCTGAGATAATGGCGACCTCATGGGACACATCAAAGTCCTGACAGATGGCGATCGCCCCTTGCATGGTCGGCAGATCTGAATCACTGCCCATGATAATTCCAATTTGCGGTTCAGCCTGTGATGCATCTGTTGTCATGCAATGTACTCCTGGTCCCTACCGTGCGAATTATACTGTTTCTCTAAAAATCGGCTCCTTCGATTTCGCTCAGAGAACGTTGGCTGAACAGAGTCGTTCGCTTAGCGTCTCACAAAGGGAGAAAGCTGACGTTATGGCCGTCGCCAGTTCCGTTAGGACAAGACGGAGGGCTATCTGGCTTTTGGCTAGGTAACTGAATGATATTTGGTGTCCTAGCCTAAATGGCTCAAGCTATATTTATAGCTGCGTTTTAGAGAATTAGAGAAACGGTATCACTTCAACTACTGTTCGAGTCCTGCGACTAGCAAAATGTGTTCTCTATCGTTGAAACCAAGCGGCGATCGCCAGGGCGAGCGCATCGGCTGCATCATCGGGACGAGGGATGGTGTCAAGCTGCAATTCTCGTGCCACTGCCTCTTGAACGGCTTGCTTATCAGCATTGCCGTAACCTGTTAAGGCTTGTTTGACCTGAGCTGGCGTGAATTCGATGTAGGGCATGTGATGTTGAGCGAGCACTAACATCACCACTCCCCGCGCCTGGGCCACCTGGATCGTGTTTCCCATGCGGTAAAAAAAGAGTTTCTCAATAGCGATTTGATCAGGCTGGTATTGTGCCAACAAATCATGGAGATCAGTGTAGATGGTGCTTAGGCGATCGCCAATAGCTGTATTAGCCGGAGTTTGAATGATGCCAAAATCCACCATCGACAGGGCTGGATGATGCCCTGAAGCTGATTGAGTATCGATAATACCGAAACCTAAAATCGCCAACCCTGGATCAAGCCCTAAGATGCGATGGCTAGGCATATGTTAGTTGACGCTTGCGCCATTTTGGGCCGCGACTTCTTCTTCGGTTAATCCAAAGACTTGGCAAAAGACCTTCATGACCTTGTATCCAGAGTCGATGGATTCTAATGGGTCCTTGCGGAGGCGATGGCGGAGACACAACACGATGACACGGCGGATGTCGTCAACTGTAACCTCAGTACGACCTTCTAAGGCGGTGATCGCTTTTGCAGCCCGGTTAGTGACAATGTCGCCACGCAGTCCATCTACATCTAGCTCAGCACAGACCTGAGAAATCTGTATGCGCAGATCATGGTCAATCGTTACTGTCTTGAGTAATTCTTGAGCGCTGACAATGGTTTGTTGGAGGTCTGCTTGTGTGGTTTTATGATCCTCCAGATATTGATTTGGCTCTTGATCAAATGCTGTGCGCTCTTCAACGATCTTGACGCGGAGGACTGGGTCTTTAACAGTACGGATCTCTGCGTGCATCCCAAATCGGTCGAGTAGCTGTGGCCGGAGTTCTCCTTCTTCTGGGTTACCAGAGCCAACCAGTACAAATCGAGCGGGATGTCGAATTGAAATTCCCTCACGCTCAACCGTGTTCCATCCCGATGCTGCTGAGTCTAAGAGTACGTCGACCAAGTGATCATCGAGCAGATTGACCTCATCGACATAGAGAATGCCCCGATTTGCCTGGGCTAAGAGTCCTGGCTCAAATGCTCGAACGCCCTCTGATAGAGCCTTTTCGATGTCGATAGTGCCGCAGACACGGTCTTCGGTTGCACCCAGAGGCAAATCGACCATCATGACTTTGCGCTGGGTTGTCTCAATCGGTTCATCGTTCGTTACCTTTTCACGGACGAAGTCGCTCATCAGTTCTGGATCGTCGGGATGACTGTTGAACGGATCGTCTGCAACGACCTCCATTTCTGGGAGTACGTCAGCAAGGGCACGAATCGTTGTCGATTTTCCGGTTCCGCGATCGCCCATAATCATGACTCCGCCTATCTTGGGGTCAATGACGTTGAGCAACAACGCTAGCTTCATTTCTTCTTGACCAACAATCGCTGTAAATGGGAAAACCGCGCGACGTGTGCTTTTTGGGCCAACAGCAGTAGAACTCACTAAACTCTCTTGGGGAATGACAACGACGATAGTCTCTCTAAATGCATCGTGGTGAATACAGCCGTCGTCAGTTCTGTTGGAACAAGACGGCAAGCCATTTGACCGTGTAGCAAGAAACCGAAGGATACTCGGTGTTCTGGCCAAAATGGCTGAAGCTATATTTTAAGACCGAAGCTGTTTCAAGACCAAAGATTAACTTAACATAAATAGGACTTATGAAACTTTTTGCAAGGTGTTGTGTTCCGCAACATCCTGCTCGTATTTGATGGAGCTGCACACTGCCAGGTCTTACGTGTAAGGGCGTAGCGGTGCTATTTCCTGAGTTGTTCTGCAACGGCTTTCAGGCAACGGCGATCGCTTACCATCCAAGGGTGAAGCAAGACTGGAATTTTTATGTCATCTCCCACAGGGACTTGTGAACTGTTGGCAGGAACAATCATGAGGTCAAAGGGAGTCCAGATTGACGTGAATTTCAGCTGTTTGAGCATTGCAACTTCGTAGTTGAGATCTTGCAGCAGCAGACTCAATCGCCGCATCTGTGAAGCGCCTGGGTTTTGCCTTAAATACCCGGTCCATGTTCCATGGTGAGGAGATGCAATGGTGAGAAATCGCTGAACTCGATGGATGCCGCCAAGCCGCTGCACATAATAGCGACCGACGATTCCACCCATACTGAATCCAACTAAATCAATGAATGGGTACTCCCCCAATCTCTCGTCGATAAAATCAGCCAGTTGCTGAGCAAGTACCACAAGACCGACATCGCCGTTGCTGGGTGAAAGGGCGATCGCCTCTGCTGTCCACCCCTTCTTTTCTAGAAACCGTTTCATCACGGACATCTTTGCTGGCGTGTCATCTAATCCGTGAATGAGCACAACCGGATTCTTCTGATTTGCGCGAGGTGATGGTGTCATGGGCTTGCTGAAGAATAACAATTACAGCAATCACAGGCTGTCAGCTTATGCGTTCCCAATCAGAACCTCACCGTTTAACATCCGCTGGGCGGCATCAAGCAAGACTTCTTCCAAGTAAGGCTTTGTGAAATATCCCTTCGCCCCGAGCTGAACAGCCATTTGTCGGTGACGGTCAGCTCCCCGTGAGGTCAGCATGGCGATGGGTAAATTCTTCAAATTAGGATCTTTTTGCAGGCGAGAGAGCAATTCCAGGCCGTCCATCCTTGGCATCTCAATATCGCAGAACACCAGCTCACAGGGCAAGCCAGATTTTAGCTTCTCCCATGCCTCTTGACCGTCGCGGGCCTGTTCGACGCGATATCCAACCTTGTTGAACGTCATAGACAACAGCTCGCGGACTGTGATGGAGTCGTCCACAATCAGAACCGTTGGTTCACTCTTGACCTCAACCGAATCAGCAGAGGCAATGCGAGCGGCTTCTTGTTCCCATAGTGAGCTGCCCACTTCCTTGCGAATGCGACCCATCGAAAGGTCAATCAGCTCTAAGACGTCTGCAATCGGCATGATGCGACCATCTCCTAACACGGTGGCACCTGCAATACCGGCAGGCTTAGGAATGGGAGCTTCTAGCTGCTTGATTACAATTTCTTGTTCACCCAATACTTGGTCAACCTGGAGTGCAAGATAATTGCCTGCACTTCGGAGCACCACAACCGAGATAACATCGTCTTCCTGGCTTCCACCGTAGACACTGCCTCGGCCCAACATGCGGTTATACTTCAGCAATTCAGAGAGCGGGTAAAACGGCAGCACGATGTCGCGCCAGTAAATACAGGGCTTTCCTGCTTCATTGTTTTGGATGCGATCGCTGGGCACGTCCAGCATGTCTTCGACTCCATCCATTGGGAATGCAATCCGCGCGCGGTTGCTGACACATAGGAGTGCTTTCGAAATACTCAGCGTGAGCGGGAGGCGAATCGTAAATGTTGTCCCTTGCCCAACGGTTGAGTCGATGTTAATCACGCCACGGATTTCGCTTAAGCTGGTTCGAACGACGTCCATGCCAACCCCTCGACCCGCAAAGTCATCGGCCTGGTCGCGAGTACTAAATCCATGGTGGAATAGCAGGTCGTAGACATCTAAGCGACTCATTTCGGTCGCTTCTTCTTGTGAAATTAATCCTCGTTGGAGAGCCTTGGCTTTGACGTTGTCGGGATTAATTCCAGCCCCATCATCGGTAACAGAAATGATGGTTTGATTTCCTTGGTGGAAGACTCGAATGGTGATGTTGCCAACGGGAGGCTTGTTCAGGGCGTGACGTTCTTCCGGCGTTTCAATACCGTGAGTAATCGCATTGTTGACCAGATGAGTCATTGGATCATAAAGCTGCTCCAAAATCATCTTGTCGATCAATGTATCCTTGCCTTCAACTTTTAATTCAGCCTGCTTACCACACTTGATAGAGATGTCTCGTACGGCTCTGGGTAGACGAGACGCAGCCTGGGCAAAAGGAACCATTCGAGAACGGGTCAAGCCTTCTTGCAGTTGAGTGGTGACCTGCCTAAACATGCGAGTGGTCTGGTCACTTTCATCAATAACAAAGTCGATGTCAGATGCAGCCTCTCGAACTCGGACAATCAGCTCGATCATCTCCTGAGACAGGGTGTGGAATCCAGTAAATCGGTCCATCTCTAAGGCATCGAAGCTGGCACCTGTTGCATGGCTGGTATCTGTTGCGTCAACGATGTCGCCACCCGCTTGATTTGCCATCTGATAGCTGCGACGACTTGATAATAAAGAACTTTCAAGGAGCGATCGCTCATACAGATCGCGCATCCGCTGTCCCACATCACTTAGTTGCTGGACCTGATAGAGCAGATTGTCTAGAAACTGCCGAAGCCTCTCTTGAGATTGCTCAAGGCTGTTGCGGTTAACCACCAATTCGCCAACAAGGTTGTTCAAATTATCCAGGTTCTTGATCGAAACCCGCATCGTTTGATCGGCAAATCCTCCGCCTCCGCGACGGACGGGACGACGATTCGAAACTGGAGATATGCCTCGGGACGCTTTTGCAGACGGTGGTGCAGCTAGAGTTTGATCCGCATCTTCTAGCAGCTTTTCTAAATCTGAGAAATCACTGTCGTCACCGATGCTAACAAACGCAGGATTATCTAAAGCTGGACTATCTGACGTTGTAATCTGCAGTTCTGAGGGCTCATCCAGCAGAGCCTCTAAATCATCAAAGTTCTCCTCTGGCGCTGATAGCTCATCAGCTTGATGGACAGCATCGGGTACAGTAATGTCTGTCAATGGCTCAGACGGATTGCTCAAGAGCGTATTCAATTCATCAAATTCTCCGCCTTCTTGGGAGAATTGTGAATCGCTTTCGCTCAGCAGGCTATTGATGTCCTCAAGACTTTCGTCACTGGAGAGAGAGGTGTCTAGCTCATTACTCAGTAGCGAATCCAGGTCATTTAGGTCACCTGTCGTCACTTCTTGTGTAATGCTCTCTTGTGGAATGACTTCCGGATCAGCTTCTACGTTGACTTCAGAGGTGTCGTCCGATTGCTCCAGTGCTCCAGCTGAGCTAAGAGGATCGAGATCCATCTCTCCTAGGTCTAAGAGCTCATTACTGACGGGCTGGTCATCCGTTGGATGATTCAATTCGGCATCGACATCAGTTGACTCTATATTGAGTTGGTCCTCAATGCTTTGATTACTGTCGTCAATCAGAGAAGCCGGAATGCCACTCTCTTCAACATCTAAGTCTAGATCGAGTTCATTGAGCTCACTGAGCTCATTACCTCCACCGCTGGTGTCGAAACTTTCCCCAGCATCACCTAAGTCCAGTTCTTCCAGCTCGCTGAATGCATCCTGTAGGCTTGCATCATCGTCATCGGTGGTTTCGAGTTCAGTTAAATCTATAGCCTGACTAAGATTCTCGTCTGACGCGTCATTTAGCTCTTCAATCAATTCTTGTGCAGATGAGCTCGAGTCATCATTAATGCTGAGTGATTCGCTTCCCAATTCATCGGATAAATCGTTGAGCAAACTATCGGGGATACCCTCGGCAATATCAGCAGCCTCATCTGTAAACATGAAGTCTGCTGCATCGTCTGACGTCGTCACACTATCGAATAGAGCGTCAATGTCATCGCTGCTAACGTCGTCCAAGCGGTTGGAGTCTTCTGAGCTGTTTAGATCAGATGTGAGGGATGCGCTGCCGAGCAGTTCGTCGAGGTTCGTGTCACTCTCGATAGACGAATCTTCTGGAGCAAATTCAAGGGACGTGAGTTCGTCAGAATCCAGTGGGGTTGAATTCTCTTCAAAGAGATTATCGATCAAGGCGCTTGCGTCATCGATGGCGCTCTCATCAGTCACCGATTCGTCCGAATCAGGGTCGCTTATGAGATTAAATGGATTGTCTATATCCAAATCCATCACTGGCTCAGGCGTTTCTGCAGGGCTCGGATCACTCGATTCGATTGGGGCAGGTTCAGCGATCGCCTCATCGAAGGCGAATGGATTAACGTCGACAGAACCATCAGCGGCATTTTCCGCCTGACCGTCAATGGCTTCTTCACCAATTAAGGCGTCAGTGATAGACGCTTCGCTAGCAGATGCTTCATATACTTCGTCTGCAAGCAGCTGATCCAGATCTTCATCTGGATCAGCCACTTGGTCTAGAGAAGCCGCTGATTCAACTACAGCCGGGTGTTCAATCTGATCACTCGCGCGAGTTGAGGCTGATTGCTCACCTGTCGAGCCCGAGGTTGAGGCCCAGAAATCCTCAAGTTCAATATCGTCAGAAAAATCAGATTCTTCTGACGTCGAACTCTCTTCAGACAACACAGTGTCGTCAAGCCCATCTGAAAATAACGTGTCGATGTCACCTGTGGCGCTAGAATCGGCAGAAAGCTCTTCTAATAAATCATCATCGAGCCCTAACGGGTCTGTCTCAGAGGAGGATGATAAGTTATCGCTGATTCCATCAATTTCATTGGTTGTGTCATCGGCTAAGATATCATCCAGTTCCAGGCCAACGTCATCTGCATCAACAGATGCATGCTCTTCGCCTGGAGACGATTCTGTGTTGATGTCGTCGAAGAAATCGGTGAGATTGTCAAGGCCGTCGGATGACTCAGGCCCTATTGGTGACGAGCTAGATTCAGGGCTCTCATTTTTTGGTGATCCGATCGCAAACAAGTCAGAGAAATCATCATTTGTCGGTGAACTCGATGCAGCACTGTTCGGCGAAGGACCATCAATATCACTCAAGATTCCAGAAATATCATCTGCGTCGTGCTGAGGGCTAGATGTTGAAGGTGTCACCTCATCAAATAACAAGTCAGAGAAGTCGTTGGAAGCATCAAGCGCAAGACCATCAACCATCATGTCTGATGAGTCATCGATGACTTCTTCCTGCCAGTCAATTCCAAGTTCAGGGGCTTCATTTTCGAAAAGGTCAGCGAGGCTGTTTAATTCAGCTGTTCCAACTTGTGGTCCCTGTTTTTTTGCATGGGGGGTCGCCCTTTTTTCTGATCGCTTAGAATCGTCTTGAATGGGTTGG
>JBCBLF010000071.1:0-20534 GCA_038520475.1 Cyanobacteria bacterium J06627_8 | reverse complement strand
AATTCTGCTTGTTGGCATTGCTGTTACGTTTCGAAAAACGCGTACCAGTTTGTTGTTTTCAGCGCGCCAAAATCTGACAGAGAGTGCTGTCAATAAGGCCCAAACCCTTCAATCATCCATTCACGCACTTCAACTGGGGCTAGTCGCAGCAAGTGAAACGGTAGCCTTAAGGACAGGTGATGCGAGTGCAGCACGTGTCTTTCTGCAAGAGCTTGCTGAGCAATTGCCATCTGACGCTCACTGCCTAAGACTTCTCTCTCTTAACGGAGACAATACGTCCATTTATCCCGCTGTTGATACCTGTCCACAAGCATCACTAGCATCGCTATCGCCGGAAGAATTAACCTTACAGTGGCCTCAAAACCGAGAGGTGTTGGATAGTAATCGTTTCTACGTTCACACTCTTGATGTGAATCTCACGCAACCCGAAGATACAGCCAACATTGGCAGTGCACTGGATGTCATTATTCAAACTCCAGTGTATGGACAAGACAATCGATTTCGATCGCTGCTGCAGGCGCAAGTTCAACTCACTCAGGTTGACAGTGCAGAGCCCGGTTCACTGCTCGGTTACACAATGATTGTCAAAGAAGATGGTACGATCCTTTCCCATCCTTTTCCTAATCTAGTCGGTCAAACTATTTATGCTCAAGACAATGGGGAGCAGCTGAGTGACATTTTGAGGAATGCACTGAGCAGCCGACAAGATGTTCAAAGCTTATTTACCTTTGCAGGCGATAATCGCGAGTGGATCGCAGGCTACAGCTCTATTGATGTGGAAGTAAGCCCAGTCGAAAATGAAACCTGGGTTGTCTTTGCCATTACCCCCCTAACCAATGCACTGCACGAATTGCAAGATATTCGACGGATTTTGCTTATCTTAGCGGGTGTATTAACCAGCGCACATTTATTGGCGATGCTTTACACGGCAAGAGATCTAGCGCGACCGATTGAGCGGTTAGGTCGCTATGCCCAACACATCGAGGAGAATACCTCTACTCAACTCCCTAGGAATTTTCAAATTCGAGAAATCGATCAACTGGCCACGGTTCTAGAGCGAATGGTGGGCCGTCTCGAAGAGAGAGCAACAGAACTTCAGGCTGCTTGGCAAGAAGCCAAGACAGCCAACCAACTGAAAAACGAATTCTTAGCCAATACCTCTCACGAACTAAGAACGCCGCTAAACGCCATTATTGGATGCATTCGACTGATTAAAGACGACTTTTGTGATAGTCGTGAAGAAGAACTTGATTTCTTAAACAAAGCAGATGAGGCTGCAATTCACCTCCTCAAGATCATTAATGATCTACTCGACATCGCAAAAATTGAAGCCGGAACCTTATCGTTGTCGTTAGAACATGCAGACCTCGGCCAGCTTTTGCATGGTGTGCTCAATTTGCAAACTGTTGCAGCAAATCAAAAGGGATTATGGGTAACAGTCGCAGATGTGCCAGACGGGATTATCGTGAATGTTGACCCAGCTAAACTCAAACAAGTTTTCCTCAACATCATTTACAACGCGATCAAGTTCACAGACGAAGGCGGCATCACCATCAACTTACGGGTCGAATATCTCAACATCGGAGACAAGCCGTCTGTTCATTCTGCTTTGGCATCAACGCCCTCTCCCGGTCTCACTGTTTCAGGCTCTCCGATGGTTCCTTGGATTATTGTTTCGATCACAGATACCGGAATCGGCATTGACCCAAGCCAGCAGGATAAGTTATTCAAACCCTTTGTAATGGTTGATGGCAGTACAACACGTAAATTTGAAGGGACGGGACTGGGGCTAGCCATATCGCGAAACCTGGTCGAGTTAATGGGTGGTGGAATCACCCTTTACAGTGCTGGAAGCGGAACAGGAACAACAGTTGAAATTGCGCTCCCTGTAATTCAGCTACCTACCGATGGTCTCTTAGTTGAAGACGATCGCCCCTGTGCAGCGCCAGCATCTGATGCAACGTCAATGTCTCTGAACCTTAACTAGAAACCCGTCATCATATGGACGAAAGTTCCCAGCATTCGGTACGGTCTGAACGAAAACCTAGCATCACCGACCACACGTTGTCGGGTTCTGATGAGCCCATTCACTACACAGCAACAGCCGGATGGCAGAATCTCTTCGAACGCGATAAGCCTGTTGCAGAGATGTTCTATGTTGCCTATTTGGCAAAAAACGCTACGACAACTCCCCGACCACTCACATTTGTATTTAATGGAGGGCCGGGTGCTGCGTCTGCCTATCTTCATATGGGAGCACTGGGTCCCAAACGCGTTTATTTCGAAGAAAATGGAGATCTGCCTAAGCCCCCCGTTCAAGTTCTCGATAACGTTGAAAGCTGGTTGCGCTTCACAGACATCGTATTCATTGACCCCATCGGAACAGGATTTAGCCGAAGTGTTGAGGAGGAGAAGGCGCAATCCTCTGGGTCTCAATCGTCCTCTTCACCTCCTCAGGACACACCCAAATCTGATCAGCCAAATGAAATCGCATTCTGGGAAGTTAAGCGTGATTTGAATGCTATTGGAGAGTTTGTCCAACAGTTTTTGTCGCGCCATCATCGATGGCTTTCTCCAATTTTTATTGCTGGTGAAAGTTATGGAGGGTTCCGTGTTGCTCGTCTGGCTCGCGTCCTACAACAGGACTTTGGAGTGGGGCTATCGGGTGCAATTTTGATTTCGCCTGCACTAGAATTCAGTCTCTTAGGTGGTAGCGACTACAGCCTAACAGCTTGGGCAACGGTCTTTCCTTCGCTTGCGGCCTCAGCGGCCTACCATCAAAAAGCGACGTGGGCCGGAACTCCGGGAAACTTAGACGAACATCGAGAAGCCGCAGAGCAGTTTGCACGTCAGACGCTGCTTCCGCTATTGGCAATGGGAGGTGCTGTGAATGCAGACGACCGACAGACGGCCTATCAGGCGATCGCCAACTTTCTGGGATTGCCGGTTGATCTGGTGAAACAACATCATGGGCGGATTGATCTGAGGACTTTCTCACGAAAGCTGCTCGGTGATCAGCAGCGCATCCTCGGTCTCTACGACGCCTCGATTACCGCCATTGACCCGTTTCCTGATCGGCTCCAATACGAAGGCAGTGATCCCACCCTTGATGGTCTCAATCGCTTATTTACTGGAGCAATTAACAGTCATCTTCGCGACACACTGGGGGTTGAGACAGACTTGACCTATCACCTGTTAAATTTTGAAGTCTTCAAGGCATGGAAATATTTGTTGGGAGGAGATTGGAAACAAGGGTTTGTTGGTTCAGTCGATGACTTACGCATTGGAATGACTTTAAACCCTTACTTGAAGGTATACGTTGTTCATGGAATCTACGACTTGGTCACGCCTTATTTCGCATCAAACCATCTGGCTGACTTAATGAAACTGGACTCAACCATTCGGCCTAACCTCATCTCTCGACAGTTTGAGGGAGGGCACATGTTCTACACGTGGGAGTCATCTCGCAAGCAGTGGTTCTCAGAAATGCAAGAGTTTTACACTATGGCGATCGCCTAAAACGTTCAGGTATCAATCCTCCATAACTAATTGAAGTGTCACACCTTCATCAGTTCTTGCTCTTTGACCATCTTGCGCGTTCGAATTAGATTGGGAATCGCTCGTATCGGCACTGATTGATGAGACGCCGCATCTGGGAGCATCACTTGCTTATCCTTTTCCAATGCTTCAAGACGCTGGATAGCGGCACCAATTGTTTGTTGAACAGTTTGCTCTGATTCGGTTTGCCTCATCAGCTTTAAACAGCTCAGTAATTCAGCAACTGTCCAATAGGGAGATGAGGAGAGCGGATGGGTGTGTGAATGCTCAGAATGCGCGTCTGGACCTATCACCCGCTGAGTGAGCGTTCGAACAGCAACCAGACGCGCAACTGGATGCGCATGGGTTAGATCAGCCAAGTAATCGTCGAACGATCGATGATGTGCTGTGGATGACGCAGCGTCTGACTGTTGCGACTGGACCCGATTCCAAGCAAGGAAACCCAATATCCCCCATATCCCAATAACTTGACAGACTGCAGCAGCCACGAGCCAGGGCGCGTGTGTGTCTTGCAAAACCTCCAGCATTCCATAGGCTGCTAGAAAAACGCCAACGCCTGCAGAGAGTCCAAGCCAGAGTGACTGGTGATGTTTCCAGGTCCGACTCTGACGGAGTTTGCCGATGTCTAACCATCTCAGGTGTAACCGGCGATCGCATCCAAGATATAGGGCCGTGCCACTCATGCCTGCTAGGGTCAAGGCGATCGCCACCTCCCAATTCCACATCCACAATGCGACTATCACGCCAGACGTCATTACCCAAGACTTTGCGATCTGAGCGGAAGATACGGTCACGGTTGAAGATTCAAGACGAGAACTCGCGTTGCGAATAGTTAGCATATTACGTGCACGTAAGGTAAGTAGATCCAGATCATCTGAGGTTTAGCAGTTGGAGAAGCAGCCCAGCAGTGCACACAGCCAGATTTGAATGATGGATTTAGACCGACAGATTCTCAGACAAATGATCACGACGCTCAACACAAATCTAGGATGTTCACAAGCACCTTCGATCATTCAGACGACCTTCAAAGCCGATGGTTTCATGCTGATCCACTGGGCAAAAACCATCATCAATAGGCCGATTTGACGACTGATGAACTGATAAGAATTCAACCCTAAATCATTTGAGCGTTGGCCATAGAAGCTAGGGAGTGCACGACTTGTCCGTACGCTTCTAGATAGTACTGGTTTCTGATGGAAAATTCAGCCAAACGATGCAATTCAAGCGATTTAAATACAGGATGCAAAACCTGATCGAGCCAAGCCACATTCAATACAGCTATAAATCGCTAGAGTTTAAGGCTACAAACCACTAGATATTGAAACTTTAACTTCAAAGGAGTCGTCTAGACTACTCCAGGTATTAAGACAACTCTTCTAAAATCTAACCAATTCTTTAATGGTGATAACGTTTGGTCATGATCAAGGGGAGCTTGACGCATTCTCCTAATGGTCAATGATGCACAGTGGAGATAAGTCAACATCTTATGGCAGATGTATTACTGAGTGAGCTAACGAATACAGATATCGATTGGTTGGCAGAGGCAGGTGAAAAAAGGAGCCTGCCGAAAGGAGAAGCATTTTCTAACGTTGATGGTGAAGACAAGAATCATTTCTACATTGTTTTAGATGGTCGGTTATCTATCTACCCTCTAGCGTCGTCATCTTTAGACACCACTCAATCATCGAATGCTGAGCTAGATTCTGGAGAGCTGATTGGGGTTGCTGTTCTGTTTGATATGCCTCTCCCCCGACTGTTCTTCAAAGCCATTGATGACACCATTTTGCTCGCCGTTCCAATCAACACCCTTCGCACGAAGCTAAAGAGTGACCTCGGCTTCGCCGCCAACTTCTATCGAGCGGTGGATTTGATTCTGTCTCATCGCGTTGAGCGATTCATTGAGCAACCTGAAAAATTACGTTTTCAAGACGAAGAGAATGAGCGCGACGTCCTCAATGTTTTCAGCGAGTTTCGAGACAGTGATTTGAACTGGCTGGTTAAAGCCGGACAAGTTGAACGTTACAAGGCGGATAGTTTTCTCTTGAAAGCTGGACGCCCAACAGACTCGCTGTATGTCATTTTAGATGGAGCCTTCTCTGTCTCGGTACAAGAACATAAGGTCAATCCGCTTGCCCTATGTTTTGAGTGCCCGATTGAAAATGCATCGAATATGTCGGTCGTCACAACCCTAACCAAGGGAGAAATTGCGGGGGCGATCGCCTTTTTAGATGCTCGGCCACTGCCTTTCACCATTCGAGCAATTCGGGATTCACTGGTACTAGCCGTTCCGCGAACAAAATTTAACCTTCACATTCAGCAAGATTTGGGCTTCGCTACTCGCTTTTATCGAATCCTCGGGCCTCAACTGCTAACAATGTCGATAATTGCCATGGAGCTCCAAGGGATGATGCAGAGTGCATCCTCGTCTCACACCGACGATGAGCAAGAGTTTGAAGGCGAACTCGATCTCGATTCCCTTCAGCGCATGTCGAGTGGAGCGAATCGATTTAACTGGATGCTTCGTCACCTGGGCGTTGGCGTTTCTTAAGTTTCTCAGTATTATCTCATCGGAGCCTTACCTGGCGCTCCCATAATAATGGGTAATTGATAATGCTCCTCTGATTGTTGGCAAACGAGTGAAAACTTGATTACAGTCACGCACTGGTTGAGTTGTCATCAATACCGCTAGATTTAACGTCGCTGGCTAAGCGATTTATAGCGGTGCAGGTTGGTCGTTGTCCGGATATTGATTTACAGCTAGAGCTATGAATGCTGACCAGAAACACGATCGGAATAGTTTGTTCCGAAAAGAATCGTTAGAAAGGCTCTCATCTCCAGAGCAGCTTGACCAACTCATGCAGATTGTGACGCCAAAAAGCTGGCTACCGTTAGGGGCCTTAGGTGCACTTGTGCTCGCCGGGCTCATCTGGAGCGTGGTTGGCCGCATCCCAATCACGGTGACGGGTGAAGGATTATTGGTGGAATCCGCAACCGGATCCGACAAATTAATCGGCGTAACTTACTTTGCCAAAGCAGATGGCGATCGCATTCAACCCGGCATGGACATCCTGCTACTCCCATCAGGCATTTCTAGAGAAACAGGTGGCATTCGAGGAGAAGTGAAAACCGTCGCTGAATCGCCTTTTCAAACTCTTGATGATATTCGAGAAGTGAGGGAGTCTGGCGAATCTCCACTGGACGAGACGTTGATCGAGGTGATTTCAGATCTCAACACGGATGATTCAACCATGAGCGGACTCGAAATGTCATCGCCTAGCGGAGCAGAAATGGAGATTCCATCGGGTAAGACTGTTAGCGCACGAGTGACAGTCGAACAGCGTGCTCCGATTGCGTTTGTTTTCCCGTTTCTCGCCCCCTAGCCAGACGAGGTGAAGCCTCAGAAGCATAAACAAAGCTCCTGACTGTTTTTTTCTTTTGTCATCTCCATAACGCCATGATGCTAATTCACCCAATCGAGGTTCTGCGGCGAGCGCTCAATCAGAAGCGATCGCGAGTTCGTACGCCAACCATCCTTCAGATGGAAGCCGTCGAATGTGGAGCTGCGGCGCTGGGTATGGTGTTAGGCCATTATGGTCGAATTGTACCTCTGGCAGAACTGCGTCAAGCCTGTAACGTATCGCGAGATGGGGTCACAGCTGCAAACGTCCTTCGTGCAGCACGGCGCTATCACCTCACTGCTAAAGGATATAAAAAGACGATTGAAGGACTGTCAGATTTCAAACCTCCATTCATCATCTTCTGGCACTTCAATCACTTCTTAACTGTTGACGGATTCGGAAAAGATGAGGTGTACCTCAATGATCCAGCAGCAGGCCCAAGAACCGTTTCCTTTGAGGAATTTGATGAAGGGTATACAGGCATTGTGCTTGTCATGGAACCCAGCGAAGAGTTTGAACGCGGTGGCGAAAAACCAAGCGTTGTCAGGGCTCTCAAAAGTCGATTGATGGGTTCGATCGGAGCCCTGTTGTATTGCGTCATTGCTGGATTTTTACTGGTTATTCCCAACCTCGCCCTACCGGCCTTTAGCCAGATCTTTATCGACAATGTTCTCATCGAAGGGCGAATGACTTGGCTTCCCTTCATCCTAGGGGGAATGATTGCTGTCGTTCTTCTCCAAGCCATCCTAACGCTGTTGCAGCTTAGGTTTCTTAGGGCATTGCGGATTAAGTTAGCCGTTAGCCTATCGAGCAAGTTTATTTGGCATATCTTGCGATTGCCAGTGAGCTTCTACGCTCAGCGGTTCTCAGGAGAAATTAGTAGCCGTGTCCGACTCAACAATGAAGTGGCAGGGGTCTTATCAGGACGCTTAACCATCACGGTCATCAGCTCTGTGATGGTGGTGTTCTATGCGATCGCCATGTTCTACTACGACGTGACGATGACGCTAATTGTCATCACATTCGCGGCCATTAACGTCATCACTTTACAGTGGGTGTCGCGACGGCGAGTGGATGCCAATCTAAGACTTGCCCAGGAATATGGTAAAGCTGCTGGGGTTGCGATCGCTGGCCTCCAGAGTATGGAAACCCTTAAAGCGTCTGGCATTGAATCTGATTTCTTTGCTCGATGGGCAGGCTACTACACAAAAGCCATCAATGCTCAGCAAGAATCTGGACTGCTCAACCGTCTTCTCGGAGTGTTGCCATCATTGCTCTCTGCCCTTGCAAGCCTTGCATTGCTTGTGATTGGTGGATTACGGATTTTGAATGGCGATCTGACCGTGGGGATGTTGATTGCCTTCCAGCTACTGATGCAGAGTTTTCAAGCGCCAGTCAATCGTCTGGTACAGTTCGGCAGTACACTCCAAGATTTACAGGGTAGCCTCCGACGGTTAGATGACGTCCTGGAGAATGAGGTCGATAGCGAGCTAAATGTCAGAGACGAGTCGAAGGAGACCACGCCTCAACCGGTGGACTCCACTCCAGTGTCATCCTCCCGCAACGGTCTCTCTCCGCTAAAACATCCTCGACTACACGGGTACATTGAGTTGAGGAACATCACCTTCGGCTATAGCACTGCGACTGACCCGCTCATTGATGACTTTAGCCTGACTATCAAGCCTGGACAACGGATCGCGTTCGTTGGGGGAAGCGGGTCTGGAAAGTCAACCGTGGCGAAACTCGTGGCAGGACTCTACAAGCCCTGGTCAGGAGACATTTTATTTGACGGAACGCCTCGGTCACAGGTACCGCGATCGCTTATCACCAATTCGGTCGCAGTAGTTGAGCAAGATATTCTGCTATTTGCGGGAACGATTCGAGAAAACCTGACCCTATGGGACACAACGGTTCCTGAAGCAGACATTCGTCGAGCATGCCAAGATGCGGCCATTGAGGATGTTGTCCTATCGATTCCCTGTGGATACGATGCCGAGCTATTAGAAGGGGCGACCAACCTCAGCGGAGGGCAGCGTCAACGCTTAGAAATTGCCCGAGCATTGGTCAACAACCCGTCAGTCCTCATCATGGATGAAGCAACAAGTGCACTTGACACCGAGACAGAAAAGATTATTGACCTCAACCTCAGACGCCGGGGATGTACCTGTTTAATCGTCGCCCATCGACTCAGTACGATTCGAGACAGCGACACGATTATCGTATTGGACTACGGAAAGGTCGTACAGCGGGGGACTCACGACGAATTATGGCAACAGGGAGGACTCTATGCAGATCTCATTCGTAGCGAAGGCGGCTCGCTTGCAGAAGCTGCACCCGCTTGAGACTCATCACAAATTCATTGTTGACTAGGAGATTAATAAGGTCTGGTTACTTAATCCACACCATTCCATCGGTCAGGCTTGTTTTCCAAATAGGTTGCTTCCATGACGACACAACTCATCACAAATGACTCGATTTCAGCAGATTTAGACGTTCATCACGTTAAGGGAAATGAACCCATTCTGCTGAACAATCCAAACATTGCGTGGCGGGTTCGATGTGGCGTCATTGCCATCTTTGCCGTTCGAGTACGTAACAACATTCCCGAAGGCGAACGTCGGTATCTGTTCTCAGTCGAAGCCGGAGAAACATTGTTTGGCTATTCGACCGATGACGAACCTGACCATTTGGGATTGATTGCAGTGGCCTTGGAGCCCAGCGAGCTACAACCAGTTGATTTGGATTACAACGCCCCAGAACCCGATTTAGTGACCCTTAAACAATGGGCCGATCCCTGGATTCAAAAAATTGGGACCATCCGCGGCTGGCCGAAGATGGCAGCGTCTGTCGAACCACCAGAGACTCACTATGTATCCATGATGTCGGGTGATGTCTGTGTTCCCGATGATGATCAGGTGCTCTGGGTCAAGATGCAGGAAGGCACAACGTTTTGGATGGGAGATGAACGATTCCCAATTACGGGATATCACGGCTGCTTTCCGATTGGACAGTTCACCTGCTTACGCGCGGATAAAAATGTTCAGTTTTTTGCCCGCGCAACGGATCGGGTCAAAAGTAAGATCATTATCGTCAAAGGAATTGCTCAACTGCACCGCTATTTCTTGGCCTATGTTCAACAGCTAGAAGAAGAAGAATTAAAGCTCACTGCACAACGATTCCAGCAACGACAGGCTCTAGACCAGCGGGTCACCGATACAACGATCCAAAGTCTAGCTACGGTGCTGAACGTCGACGATGATGATTATCTGCGCGTCGATGAACCGTTATTGATTGCAGCCGGGGCAGTAGGCAAAGCCCTGGGTGTTAAAATCAATCCTCCCATGCAGTCCGAAAATTCCAACCGTGTGAAGGAACCATTAGAGGCGATCGCCCGGGCATCACGACTCCGGATGCGGAGCATCCTCTTGCGACCTGGTTGGTGGGCAAAAGATGGCGGCCCGATTGTGGCCTACACTCGCGATAATCATTCTCCAGTCGCATTACTGCCGATCAAGGGTGGCCAGTATGAGCTGTTTGATCCTGTCCAGGCAGGAATTGCAAATCAGGCTACAACAAATGGCTCATCCCCAATGGCTCGCCATCATCGCCATGAAAACGATGGCGCTCTAACTGGAAACCAAGTTCCGTCACGCACTCAATTTCAGCTCACAACTCGGGCGCAAGCAACCACTAAGATTCAATCCACGTCCAGTTCACACCCTCTTTTAGAACACACCAACGGGCGCATTCAAGTCACTGCAGACGTGGCTCAGATTCTTGAACCCGTCGCTCACATCTTCTATCGACCGCTACCCGATGGCAAACTCACGGCCCTTGATTTGATGAAGTTCACCTTTCAAGGACGACGAAAAGATTTGATCATGCTGGTTCTTGCAGGTGCAGCCGCAACGATTATGGGCATGGTTGTTCCGCAAGCAACGGCAGTACTCGTTGATACAGCGATTCCATTTGGTGATAGCGGCCTCATTTCACAACTTGGCATCGGGTTACTGGCTGCTGCCTTTGGAGGAACAGCCTTTCGACTCGCCCAGGCGATCGCCACCATGCGTCTAGAAACAGGGTCAGATGTCTCCCTCCAAGCAGCAGTCTGGGATCGGCTTCTGAAATTACGCACCAACTTCTTTCGTCAATACTCAATTGGAGATTTGAGTGCTCGCGTATCAGGAATCACTTCGATTCGTCGAACCTTAAGCGGCACAGCGTTACAGTCTATCTTTTCCGGTTTCTTTTCTCTTCTCAATCTTGGCCTGTTGTTCTATTACAGCGCTCAACTTGCGTTTCTCGCCCTTGCTGTTGCGCTGGTTGTCATGGGCTTTACCGTTATTACCGGTGCCATGTTGGTGCGCAGACATAAGCCATTGCTGGCGATGGAGGGTGATCTGTACGGGCTCGTCGTGCAATTAATTAATGGGGTTCCAAAGCTTCGAATTGCAGGGGCAGAGTCCCGGGCGTTTGCTTTTTGGGGCCAAAAGTACGTTCAGCAGCTTCGTCTGCTACTCAGCACTCAGCAGCTCGAAGATACAATTTCCGTCTTCAATACGGTCGTGCCAATTTTGACAACCGTCATGTTATTTTGGCTCGCCAGCTCACTCGTCGCATCCTCTAGCCTCGGCTCAGGGCTGACCACTGGAAGCTTTCTGGCCTTTAACGTAGCCTACGGGACCTTTATCCAAGGGGCTGCAAGTCTGAGCAACAACATTCTAGACATTCTCGAAATCGTACCGATCTGGCAGCGATCGCTCCCTATCTTAGAGTCAGAACCCGAAGTCAATAACGACAAGGCTGATCCAGGTCGTTTGACTGGACGAATCAAAGTTGACCATGCGACCTTTCGATATCGAGAAGATGGTCCGCTGATCCTTGATGACGTGACGATTGAAACCAATCCAGGAGAATTTATCGCCTTGGTCGGTCCATCCGGTTCAGGAAAGTCGACAATTTTCCGCCTACTCCTTGGGTTTGAAACCCCTCACTCTGGAACCGTGTATTTTGATGGACAAGACCTCTCTGGACTTGATGTCTCAGCGGTCCGTCGTCAGTTGGGCGTTGTCTTACAAAACGGTCGAATTAGTGCAGGAACCATCTTTGAAAACATTTCGGGTGGGGCGCTCATTTCCATTGATGAAGCCTGGGAAGCTGCAGAGATGAGTGGCCTAGCCGCGGATGTTCGCGCCATGCCGATGAACCTCCACACCGTTGTTAGCGAAGGTGGCGGCAACTTGTCAGGAGGTCAACGGCAACGACTTGTCATTGCCCGTGCTCTAGCCCTAAAGCCCAAGATTTTATTGCTCGATGAGGCGACCAGTGCCCTCGACAACCGGACTCAAGCCGTCGTCAGCGAAAGCCTCGATCGCATGAACGTCACTCGTATTGTCGTGGCTCACCGACTCAGCACCATTCGCAATGCCGATCGCATTTATGTCTTGGAAGCAGGTCGAGTCGTTCAATCAGGTAGCTTTGACAAACTATCTCAGGAAGATGGCCTATTTGCCCAGCTGATTAAGCGTCAATTAGCTTAGGGGTTATAGCAGTGTGCAACGGTATACAATGCTGCAGAGCAATTGAAATGAGATCACAGCTGTAACAATACACACAGACACTTCGAAACTTTTCTACTGGATGTGCTGTCGGACACAACTAGGGGTACTATGAGTCAAATTGCCCCTGCCAATCGCCCCCGCAGTCGTCTCTCAATCCTCTTCACTATGCACAGCGACGGGAAAGCCTACTATCCGACACGGTCGTTCATTCGATTTCAAGCCAAAAATTTACTCATCAACGCGCTGATGGCTGAACGCAACCGAACCACTGTTAGTCAGGTTCAGAACCTGAGCATCCAGTCTCTTCAGGAATCTGAAGCACTCGATCACAGCCAATCCTTACATTCAACCGATGCTCCGGCACCTCAGCAAAAAGCCAATGTGACTGTCACGGGAAAAGGCAAGAACACACTGGCATTGGATGAGGAATTGTTTGCAGACATCACATCAACAGCGTTTAATGCTGACCAGCACCCTGAGCTGTATCGCGGTAGCTCATCTGACCAGGATGCGATGCAGATTGAACAGGCGATCGCCCAAGAAATCGTTGCAGCTTATCAGCGTATTCTTAAGAATCGAACCAATGAAACCATTCAACAGCTGAATGCGTTGCTCTAACCATCCCCGATGAATGACTCTCCCTCCCTTTCATCACCTGAACAGTCCTTGTCGGAACAGCCTTTGGTATTCACCCAGCGGCGAACAAACCATACCGAGTGGTCAGGCAACGACTTCAGATTGTCACTCACCGCTGACGAACGAACCAAAACTCGACGCTACGTGACCACAGACGATGGCCAGGGAATTTATCTTCGCTTGCCCCGAGGAACAATCTTGCGCCATGACGATGCGCTCATGAGCGTGCCCGACATAGATGCGCTAGAGTCTGCAGAAGAATTCACAAACAATCAAACGCCTATTGTTCGGATCATCGCAAAGCCAGAGGCTGTCATGATCGTTCGTGGAGCAACCCAATTGGATGTGATGAAAGCAGCGTATCATTTGGGGAATCGCCATGTTTCTGTAGAAGTCAACATCGATTCGCTCCGATTGAGCCCTGATCCGGTCCTTAGGCACATGCTGGAACATATGGGATTGACCGTTGTTGTTGAGGTTCATCCATTTCAGCCAGAAGTTGGCGCTTATCATCATCATCACTAGGCTAAGCTGAGGAGATTTCAATCTGTGAATGCCCCAAAGCAACTCTATATAAGCGATGAAGGGGCATCCAATGGATCGTCTCCTCGCGCTATTAGCTTTCTACATTTACTGCAACTAACGAGTGCCTCGCTTCCCGTCGGAGCCTACAGCTATTCAGAAGGATTAGAAAGTCTGGTTCAAACCGGGGATTTGGCGAGTGCGCAAGCATTACAAGATTGGCTTCAAAGTGAACTGCGCTGGGGATCCATTCGTGTCGAAGCAGCGATCGCCCTCCGCATTTATCAGGCTGTTATGGATTCCGATGTACCGCGTGTTTCATATTGGGATCACTGGCTATCCGCGAGTCGCGAAACTGAAGAATTGAGAGAACAAAGCTGGCAAATGGGTCGCGCTCTGACGCGACTATTTGTTCAACTCGAAGCCGACGCCCTTCCGCCTGAACTCTACCCAATGTTGGGCCTCACTTTCTCCGGCCCCAAGCATCCATCCACCACCCATCAAGCTTCTGCACCACACACCGCCATCAACTACGCAACAGCCTTTTCAGTTGCGTCTGCCCATTACCATATTCCTCTGGAAGACATGATTTTGGGGTATTTGCACAGTTGGATCAGCAATCTCATTGGGGCTGGAGTAAAACTTATTCCGCTTGGTCAAACCAACGGACAACAGGTACTCTGTCAGCTTTACCCTGTGATTCAACAAACCGTGCGCAATGTCATGCTGCTATCAGATGATGAGTTGAGCAATTGCACCTGGGGATTGGCGATCGCCAGCATGAACCATGAAACCTTGTATTCTCGGCTGTTCCGCAGCTGATAGTGCCAAATCCAAGACTGATGCTAGTTTGCTGTATTCATAGATATGAGCAGGCAGGGCAGGCAACTCAAGTCAGTGTAGAGAGCATTAACAACGATCGGGAATTCTGACTAATCAGTAGGGCGATCGCTAAATAGTCGCCAAATATAAGGCGCACCAAGTTTTTTTCAGAAACCTTAAAATAGCATTATGAGCATCAATCATAATGATTGACGCTGCTTGATGATCAAGAGCCTGAACATCGCCAAACGTCCCACGATCTCATTAACTCGTGTGATGTTGATGACGCAATACTTTACAATCGGTAATAGCGATCGCACGCAGAAACTGAGTTATCAGCCAAGTCGCTTTAGCCGGATTACTTTGAGTAATCAGGTTTGCACTGCGTGGATTTCATAAGGCACCATTGATCTATCTGAATAAACTTGAAGGTGGTTACCACAGCTGTAGCACTGGAAACTAGAGAGCAACTATGAGTAAAGACATCGCGCGCTATAGAAATATCGGAATCTTTGCCCACGTGGACGCGGGTAAGACGACCACGACTGAACGGATTCTGAAGCTTACTGGTCGGATTCACAAAATTGGAGAAGTTCATGAAGGTGCAGCAACAACTGACTTCATGGAACAAGAACAAGAGCGTGGTATCACCATTCAGTCTGCTGCAACCTCCTGTTTCTGGAAAGACCATCAGCTGAATATTATTGACACCCCTGGACACGTTGACTTCACGATTGAGGTATATCGTTCCCTGAAGGTCCTTGACGGTGGTATTGGTGTCTTTTGTGGCTCGGGCGGTGTTGAGCCTCAGTCTGAAACGAATTGGCGCTACGCAAACGATTCAAAAGTAGCCCGGATTATTTATGTCAACAAGTTAGACCGCACGGGTGCTGATTTCTATCGTGTTGTTCAGCAGGTTGAAGACATCCTTGCTGCTAAGCCGCTCGTCATGGTGTTGCCCATTGGCCGCGAGAATGAGTTCGTTGGAGTTGTTGACCTACTGACTCAGAAGGCTTGGGTCTGGGATGACTCTGGTGATCCAGAGAAATATGAAATTCAAGATGTTCCTGCTGACATGGCTGACGATGTTGAGACCTATCGTGAAGCGCTCATCGAAACAGCTGTCGAGCAAGATGATGACATCATGGAGAAGTACCTCGAAGGCGAGGAGCTCTCTATTGATGAGATTAAGCAGTGTATCCGCAAGGGTACTCGCGAGCTGAAATTCTTCCCGACCTACTGTGGTTCATCCTTTAAGAACAAGGGTGTTCAACTTGTTCTAGATTCAGTTGTCGACTACTTACCCAACCCAACCGAAGTTAACCCACAGCCTGAGATTGACCTTGAAGGAAATGAGACAGGCGGATTTGCTTTGGTTGATCCTGAGAAACCACTCCGTGCGTTGGCATTCAAGATTATGGATGATCGTTACGGTGCTCTCACGTTTACTCGGATTTACTCTGGAACACTGTCCAAGGGCGATACAGTTCTGGACACCGCTACGGGTAAAAATGAGCGAATTAGCCGAATCGTTGAAATGCACGCGGATTCCCGAGAGGAAGTTGAGTCTGCCCAAGCTGGAGATATCGTAGCCCTTTTAGGAATGAAAAACGTCCAAACGGGCCACACTCTCGCAGATCCAAAAAATCCAGCAACTCTGGAACCGATGGTCTTCCCTGACCCCGTAATTTCTATCGCCATTAGCCCGAAGAAGAAAGGCGATAATGAGAAAATGGGCTTAGCACTCAGCAAGATGTCTCAAGAAGATCCATCTTTCTACGTCGAAACGGATCAGGAAAGTGGTGAAACGATCATCAAGGGAATGGGTGAGTTACACCTCGACATCAAGGTCGATATTTTGAAGCGAACTCACGGTGTTGAAGTCGAAGTAGGTAAACCTCAGGTCGCCTACCGAGAGTCGATCACCAAGCAATTCTCCGATAGTTACACCCATAAGAAGCAGTCGGGTGGTTCGGGTCAATATGCAAAAATTGACTACGTCATCGAGCCAGCTGAGACCGGCGAAGGCTTCCAATTTGAATCAAAGGTAACGGGTGGTAACGTCCCTCGTGAATTCTGGCCTGCGGTTCAAAAGGGCTTTGAATCTAGCATTGAGAAGGGACCTTTGGCTGGTTTCCCTGTTGTAGATTTGAAGGTCACGTTGTCTGATGGTGGATTCCACCCAGTTGACTCATCGGCGATCGCCTTTGAAATCGCGGCACGAGCAGCCTATCGTCAGTCCTTGCCCAAGGCGGGTATTCAGCTTCTAGAGCCCATTATGAACGTCGATGTCTTCACACCAGACGACTATATGGGTGATGTCATTGGTGATTTGAACCGTCGTCGCGGCATGATCAAATCCCAAGAAACCGGCCCGACTGGCGTTCGCATTAAGGCGGATGCACCCCTTAGCGAAATGTTTGGATACATTGGTGATCTTCGCACCATGACATCTGGCCGAGGTCAATTTTCAATGTCCTTCTCGCACTATGCACCGTGCCCAAGCAACGTTGCTGAAGAGGTCATCAAAGAGGTGAAAGAGCGAGAGGCTGCCCTAGCTTAACGGTCACGTGCGCTCTGAAACGTAGAGTTACACGTTGACAAGAGACAGATTTGAGTGGAGTTGGTGGTCACACTGTCTAATTCCACTCAACATCAAGCCTTGCTTGACATCTTGTAAGTTCGAAATAATAAAGCCCCCTCACGCTAGCGTGAGGGGGCTTTATTATTTCGAGTTTCTGGATAATCGATATGGAGTAACGTCAAGATGCCTTTGGTGATGAAGCAACATCCTCTTCTTCAGGCTTTGAGTTATCGGCAGGCAGCTCAAGACAGTATCCAGCTCCATAGACCGTTTTAATATAGCGAGGATGTCGAGGTTCAGGCTCCAATTTTGTCCTTAAATGACGCACGTGAACCCGAATCGTCTCAATGTCATCATCAGGATCATATCCCCAAACCTCACGCAAAATATCTCCCGGAGAAACAGTCTGGCCGTGACGCTGAAGTAGGCAATGAATCAACTCAAACTCCAAATGGGTTAACTTGACCGTCTTGTCAAACCAAATGGCTTCTAGACGCTCCGGGATCAACGTCAATGGACCATAGTTCAAGATTTCTGAACTTTTGGCTGCTTGAGGAATCCGATCAGTACGTCGTAATAACGCCCTGACTCTTGCTAGCATTTCTTCGACTTCAAACGGTTTGGTCAAATAGTCATCAGCGCCAGCATTAAAGCCATCCACCTTATCCTGAGTTTGCCCTAGAGCTGTCAGCATCAGAACTGGTATGTCTGAAGTTCTGCTATCGCGACGAAGGCGCTGACAAACAGTGAATCCATCAACTCTGGGAAGCATTAAATCAAGCATGATCAAATCTGGAACAAGCTGAAGTGCCAAGGCTTGACCCTTGATCCCATCAGAAGCTTGACTCACGTCATACCCAGCCATTCCCAAGTTGACAGCAACCAACTCAGAAATAGAAGCATCGTCATCAATAATTAATATCCGGGGCATTATTAAAAAGGTTTAAACAACCAGAAACGTTTAACAATGAAGAATGATGTTAGAGGAGTGTGAGAAAAATAAATTTAGATTTGCTACGAACCCTTTACAAATTATATGCAATGAATTCGACTTTTTACTATTTCTTACGCATCTCTTCATGGTCAGCAATGTTTTCCAACATGCAGCCACAAAATAAGCAAAGCCTTATTTACATAGAACAGTTCAACAACCATTAGAAGCCTCACTGCTCAGAACGATTGACATCAGCAACTCGGCAAAGGCGCCAACAAATACAAAAACAGATCATTATGTAGATACATGAAGTATCTTTAGTTTATATTACAGCTCGCTACATCACATTTTGTCTGTCATAGGAGATACGTTGCTATTCAATCGTGATCAAATCGTGATATCTCCCTTGGCCAAACCAATGAGCACAACTAAAAGAATGCAACCTATGAACGTCGCAGCGAGCAGGAGAACGGCAAAGAGTTCTCCTGATGACAGAGGGCGATCGCTCGGATCAAGGTAAGCACTCCGGGATGAAAAAGATTCAGAGTCCGGTCGATCAGCTTTTGGTGTCACCGGCACTTGCATCACAGAAATTCGAGAATACCCATGCTGAAGGTCATATAGCGCACGCTGCTCTGGACTACTCAATGTGGCGTAGGCTTGATTAAGCATGCGGAACTTTTCGTTCGCGATCGCCATCGGAAGACGGGTCGTATCTGGATGATACTGCTTGCTAAGCTCTCGATATGCACGACGAATCTCGATCGGTGACGCCCAGGGGGATAAACCTAATATTTCGTAGTAAGACTGAGATTGTACTGACAAAACAGCTTCTATTGCTTCATGAATCGCTTGTAGAACACGACGTTAGAAGGTAGCGTCGTCAGGCGCTACCTTCTAACTTTCGGGGTCAATGCTCAAACTTTAGTTACTTGAAAATAGTATAGATAATCTCCAATCATCGAGCACGAGAACACGCTAAACGGTTTCGGGCAAGGCTTCATATCGGAGAAGGCGAATCTGAGCCAATGTAAAAACACAAGGAATCACACGATAATAATTTGTGGCGATCGCCCTCCATCCCAGATCGGCAAAAAACCACATCCAAAGAGCAGGTCCGACGACGGCCAACACTCCCCGGGCCGCACCATATCGAGCCGCCGTGACCGCCATACCCCGCTTTGCCATTTGTGTTGCGACATGACTCTGCCAATGAGTGGCGATCGCAGTGCCACCTTTTACGAGAGCTCGTTGAGCGGCATAATACGTTGCCGCATGCAGCGCGAACTGTCGAGCAATTTGCTGGAGCAACCATGGACGGATGACGGAGCTTACCATCATGGCCCCGCCACCCTTCAACATCAGCCGAATAGGATCATGCTGAATCGTAGAGGGAACCGGATGGGCAGGGGCAAAGCGCTGGAGCGATCGCGTCACATTTTTTGTCATCAATACACGTTGGTGATTGGGCAACCGATCCCATGCCCGCTCTAGGATGTGGAGAAACACTTCAGCTTCCATATCCAGCGTTTTCATACCGCGAGTCACCGTAATGTTGAGATAGCGACAAAGCCTCAATAAAATATTTTGATAGCCCATTAAATGAGTTTCACGACGAAGCACGGTGAAGCCATCAGCTGCCAAAAATCGAAATCGTTGTTCGATATCGTTGAGCCACCGCTCCCGTTCCTGACAGCGGACATCGTATGGGTCTCTACCAACCGCATAGTCAAGCGGATTAAATCGTGGACGAAATAAGACTTCGGTTAGTGTTGCTAACTCATCATCCGTTGCTAGCTCTAGCCCAGATCGAAACTCATCCATGTGCATGCATTGGAGTAACTCATTTTCGTCCTATTCTAAGCGGAAGTTGATGATCTGATGCATTGGAAAAGACTAGCGATCGCCCTCCCAATTATTCCGGTTTCTTCGCCACAATAAATACAGCTTTGTCTTTTGCAGGTCGCCACTGATAATCAATTGCAAACCCCGAAGCCACCAAGCTTTCTACCAAGTCTTGCTCAGTGAAAACCTTGACCAGGGGAAAGATACCGAACAATCTTCCAATGGGTGCGATCAGCTTAAACCAGGCCATTGCATCTCCGAGACACGCAGTGCTGGTGACAAAGAGGCCACCGGATCTGAGCATCCCATAGACTTTGGCGATCGCTGCATCTCGATCGGCTAGCAAGTGCAAGATACTTAAGCCCAATACAGCATCAAGTGTTTGATCGGGAACGTTAATGTCTTCGACGGTTGCCTGTTCAAAGGTGACGTTTTGAATGCTGGCAACCTCAGCTTTGCAGCGAGCAATGTTAATCATGTTGGATGAAATGTCGATTGCTCGAATGTGTTTCACATAGGGAGCATGAATAATCGCAGTAGAGCCCGTCCCACATCCAAACTCCAGAACCCCCATTTCAGACGAAGCTTCTTATCAAAAGAAGCTACAAATCACACAAGAATATTTCAATGCTGAAATGGAGGTTCTGGAGTTTGGATGTGGGACGGGCTCTACT
>JBCBLF010000070.1:0-20561 GCA_038520475.1 Cyanobacteria bacterium J06627_8 | reverse complement strand
AGCGTCCCCACGGGGAAAATGGTTTGCTTAATTGGGCGAAACGGTGTTGGAAAAACAACCCTGCTTAAAACCATTATGGGATTACTCGGGGCTCGGAGAGGCATGATTGAATATGATGGAAAACCCATCAACAGCCGAACTACGGACCAGCGTGCTCGGATGGGCATCGGCTATGTACCACAGGGGCGCGAAATCATTCCTCGCATCACCGTCAAGGAAAATTTGTTGTTGGGTCAAGAGGCCAAGCCAACACGCGATCGCTCCTCGACGATCCCAGAAGAAATCTTTGAGCTTTTCCCAGTGCTGAAAACGATGTTGACTCGCATGGGAGGCGACCTGAGTGGTGGACAACAGCAGCAGTTGGCGATCGCCCGTGCATTGATGGGAAAACCGCGTCTTCTGCTACTTGACGAGCCAACCGAGGGCATTCAACCCTCAATCATTCTTGACATCGAAGCAGCCGTTCAGCGAATTATTAAAACGACTGGCATTTCTGTTTTACTAGTCGAGCAGCACCTTCATTTTGTGCGCCAAGCTGATTTCTATTACGCCATGCAAAAAGGCGGGATTGTTGCCTCTGGCAACACAAGTGAACTCAGCAACGACATTATTCAGCAATTCCTAGCGGTCTGAAGTTGGGTGAGCCCCATTGGTGCTAAAGATTTCAATCAAGGGAGAAATTATCAGGTTGGGAGGGATCAATAGACCCAGAGGAGAGAGCCAATCCAGCGATAGACATCTTACTCGTCATCAATGCGGACGCCAACGACAGTCGTGTTGAAGCGATAGGTTTGGCCCTCAAGCTCCATCTGCGTCCCGATTTTGACGCTGTTTTGGCCAAACACAACGCTGTCGTCGGTAATTTGAGCGTCGTCTGCCAGAGTCACAATGATGTCTGTGGTGAAATTTAGTTCGGGCCGAGGGTCATCGAGAGCGATTAGCGTTCCATCGGGCTGAGGCGTTGCCACTGTGCGGGGCAGTTCTTGAACGTCTTTGACCGTTACTCTGCCGAAGGGTTGATTGCGAATAATGATCTCCGTTTGTCCCTCTTCCTCCATGGCTTGAATCAAAGCCTGTGGTTCTGAAACCGTGAGTCCTCGAACCATCACGTCAACTTCAACAGGTTTGACCGTTGCCCCAACCTGAGCAAGAGGCCCCGTGTTTCCAGGGACAAAAAAGATTCCTGCAACAATTAGCACGGCTAAGACGGCTGCACCCATATCAATGATGCTAAATTTGCCAAACAATCGACCCTGTGAATCTAAAACAGCCATTGTAATTACCACATAGCTCCTAAACGATGCCTATCACAAACCATGTCTCAAAGGCTATCACCTGTCTGAGTTGCCTCAAACAATGGTTCCCGAGCAAAACATCTCTATCAGCCTATTAGGCTATCATAGCCGCGGGATAGATTCGCAGTGAAACTCCCTCTAACTAAAATTTGAAGTCATTTCCTCAGGCCTTTCTCAGCAGCGATGCAGAGTTGCTTCATATTGCACCAGCATGCTGATAGGTGGCATTTAGGTCCTCTTAATGCTCACGATGAGCACTGTGGTCTCAGTGCATACCCCGTTTTACAATTGTTGAAAGCAATCGTCACACGATACATGGAGATGTCTGTCATGATGGTCGTTCTCTCGAATGCAACACGCCTGCGTCTGATGGCGGTCGCTGAAGAATATCAACTCTCCTTACCAACCCCGATCAGCAGCACGTGCGGGAGCGTCGTTTCATTAGAAGATGTCCGTCAAACGATTCGTTCTCTGCAACCTCTAACCGCCAGTAAGAGCTCCATTCGAGATTTGGTTCATGTGCTGACTGAAGCGTCTCAACACCTTGATCCCATCATTCCTTGCGATGAAGTGTCTCCACAAAAGCAGGATGTGTCACTATGGTTGAGTGAACGTGAATTGACCTAGGTTGAGTTGCTTTGCAAATAACGTTTTTAGGGACAAGTTCTGGAGTTCCAACGCGATCGCGTAATGTATCTAGCATCGCGCTTCGACTTCCTCAACGTGCAGACATTTGGCTGTTTGACTGTGGTGAGGGAACCCAACATCAAATCTTACGGAGTGATCTGAAAGTCAGCCAGATTACTCGTATTTTTGTAACCCATATGCACGGCGACCATATCTACGGCCTAATGGGCTTATTGGCCAGTTGTGGGATGGCAGGAAATCCAAGCCGTATTGATATCTACGGGCCACCCAAACTGGATGAGTATCTAAAAGCTTGTAGCCGATATTCTCAGACTCATTTTTCTTACCCCATCAAGGTTCATACGGTTCAGCCCGGGCTTGTTGTCGAGGACGATGAATTTGCTGTCTACTGCGCCCCTCTGAAGCATCGAGTTCCAGCGTTTGGATATCGAGTGATTGAAAAAGATAAACCGGGTCAATTTAAGGTCAAAAAAGCCCAATCTCTGGGGATCCCCCCCGGTCCGTTGTATGGGCAGCTCAAGCAAGGCAAAACCGTCAAGCTGTCTGACGGTCGCATTGTGCGAGGAGCTGAATTGTGTGGGCCGACTCAACTTGGCCGCAAATTTGTCTACTGCACCGATACAATCTTCTGTGATGAAGCTGTTGAGCTAGCCAACGATGCAGATGTGCTTGTTCATGAGGCAACCTTTTCTCATCACGATGCAGAATTGGCTTATCAGAGATTGCATTCGACTTCGACGATGGCTGCCCAAGTTGCTCTAGAGGCAGGGATCAAGCAACTCATCATGACGCACTTTAGTCCGCGCTACGCCCCTGGAAATACTATCGCTCTCAATGATTTGCTAACAGAAGCTCAAGCCATTTTCCCCAACACAGTCATGGCGCATGACTTTTTTATCTATGACATTCCTCGGCGTAAAGCCGCAGCATTAGCGACGGCGTCCTAGAATCAAACGCTAGTTTTGTGATCAAGCACTGGTTTTTAACAAACAGAGTTTTTTTAAGGGAGTTGATGCTGTGAACGATTCAATCGTTGTAGATACCATTCATCATGCGATTCGAACCAGACGTTCGACAAAGCCCCGCTGTTTCAATGGCAAAAAAATTGACGATGCCATCATTTGGCAGATTTTAGAAAATGCAAATTGGGCTCCAACTCACGGTCTAACACAGCCGTGGCGATTCACCGTATTTGCAGATAATGGACTTCAAATATTGGCAGATTTTCAAGCTGATTTGTACAAAACACTGACGCCAGAAGAAACCTTCCGCGCAGACAAGTATGAGCGGATGAAAACAAACGTCTTACAGTCCTCCCACGTCATTGTCATTGGTATGAAGCGCCAAGATTCTGGCACGATCCCCGAAGTCGAAGAAATTGAAGCGATCGCCTGTAGCGTGCAAAATATGGCCTTAACTGCAACAGCGTATGGCATTTGCTCGTTTTGGGGATCGGGTGGCGTCACCTATACCGACGAACTGAAAACCTTCTTGAAATTAGGAGATGCAGATCGGTGCTTAGGGTTCCTCTATTTAGGCTACAGCGATACCCCGTCAACCAGCAGCCGGCGATCGCCAATTCAAGAGAAAGTGACGTGGGTTGCTGAATAGCGTTGGGATCAGGGTTGCAATAACTGAAAAGCCCTGTGCTATCTCTGAGGGGGTTGTGGTAGCGCTGATTGGTCAAGAGCAATAGAAACTTGATAGAGGCATGCGCTGATCTCTAATCATTTCTGATATCAGCACATAAGAATCCTTTAACGAAAATGCTATCTATCAACAATATTTATTCGTCATTACACACATGAATGACGGGATCACAGCCTGGGTTTTTAACCTGAACATCTAGGGCTTCACTGCCAAAAACATAGGATGACAAGACGACTAAAAAAGCCAAGAAAAATTCCATGAGTTTTAACTCCAAAAGTAGATGCAACCGAGTATTAGAATGACCGATCTAGATGTAGTTGGTAATCCTAAAGTTCACGGAAAATTTATCGTTCGGCTACTTGCAGAAACCGTAAATTTTCTATCCGCATATCCACCGAATACCTATCCATACCTGGCGAAAAAGACTTATTGATAATCTAGGTAGGAATCACTATCGCTACCCTCTTTCGCCACGTGCCGCTTCTGCAAAAAAGAGTCGCTCGGAGCGCAATTGCTAGAACCGTACACAATACGCTGATGCAGATCTGACTCCAGCTGAATGCACCAAGGACGGGCAAGTAAATAACTTGTAACTGCTGTCGTGATCACTGTCGTGAGCGTTGCAATCACGATTGAAGCTGCCGCCTGAAAGGTAATCGTTCTCATATTTAAATGACAAATCAGATGCACATCTCAATTAAGTAAAACTACCCAATTTAATGATTTAAAGTATTACGCTCGACGAGGTGTGACAAGAGGGGTGACAACTACTAGATAAATGATCGAAATATGCGCTATATTGAAGTGATGACTTATTTCTTTTTGAAAAGTAATTTAACAGAACATTTCTGTTGTGTATGATACGAATTAGCGGGTTTTTAATTCTAATGTGTATGAGAATGAAGCCCTGGGGTAATTCTTAAGATCGAATGCATGTTCGCCTCAATGCAGGTTTACTTTTATCAAACTAGGCTTCGTCTTTGCATGTTATCTATGCTCAGTATCAGAGCGAGGCATTTCTCAGACGATTGAATAGCCGACAGGTGGCTATTCACAGCGAATTGCTATGTTCTCTCCAACGGCCGCATTCAATACATGAGCAGCATGGCCGCCATTCACAGCAATTTCGACCCACCCATGACTCCCGATAATTGCAGTTCTCTCGCCAGGGTTGGTGTTTATTCCATAAGTTTCCGACGATTGGATCCGGATTGATTTGAACTGTGCTGACCACTGTTTGGACTTGACCGTCTCACCCGGAATCGTCGTCACTAGGTTGCCGAAGACGTCAATATATTGAATAACGCCACTGAACCCATTTTCAAATGGTTGTGCTGATGGAAGTGAGAGATGCACAAGCGACTCAACGGATATCGGTGAACCTAGCTGCTGAATAGAGACGCCGGACGCCAAATGAGCCCCAACAGGAGAAAAAATATCTCGTCCATGAAATGTTCGACTTGGGGTTGGGGTGTACCAATAATCTGAATTGTCGAGTTCGATCGCACGGATTTTTTCGCTCATGACCTGACTTATCACGCCACTTGCGAGGCCATTATCAGGAGCAACGACATACCCACTAGAGCCGAGTTGAATAGCGATCGCCCGCCGCGTAGTTCCTACTCCTGGGTCAACGACCGCAACATGAACCGTACCTTGGGGAAAGTGAGGATAGGCTGTCATCAAATTGAAGCGTGCTGCGGCAATGTCTTGAGGCGGAATGGCATGGGTCACATCGATAACCTGAATTTTTGGATTGATTTGTGCAATGACTCCTTTCATCACCCCTACATAGGCGTCTTGTGTCCCGAAATCAGTTAGCAGCGTGACAGTCATCGGATGATTCATTCAAATCCCCTGTATTGAATGCTTTGGACGTTATTCTGAGAGTTTTAAGACATCCGCAAGTCTTATTGTTGTTGATTCATCGCTGTGCAACGCGTTCAAAATGGCGTTCTAATGCGGACCTGCTCTCCCTTGAAAAGTTGATATGATGTCAATCCTTTATGTTATGAATCAACGCTAGAGGTTCAATGCACAATTTACGATTGAGCGATCGCAAAAAATTGCTAGTATTGAGTCGCCATTATTGATCAATTGTTGTATGAAACCACGCTGCGTTGCATTCGCAAGTTTCATTACGCTAAGTAGCTTCATCCATGCTCCCTCCCTTCAGGCACTTCCTCCTGCGGATGATGTTCCAGAGGAAATTTTGAGGGCAGAGGTGATTCTGGACGGGCGATCGCCACTGGACGGCGAACCGTTAACTGCTGAGGAATACGCCGAACTTCAGGCCTTACTTGCAGAATCTGAGTTTGCACCAACCGTCAGCTCTGATATCCGCTACATCATCTTTGTCTTGCAGGTTCGTCGTATGCTTCGAACCTTAGTTCCGCCCATACGACTTTTAATCGACTAGTATCAACTCTTCAAAACCTAGGAATACTAGGAGTTGCGGTCACGCTAGCATGACCGCAACTCCTGTGTCTTTTTGGGTAAGGCTTACGCACTTAAACGATTTTTTGTGGGAGCGCAGCTCGCGAAAAATTGTTCCAAATATTCAGAACATTGTAGAAGTACACCAGTTCTGAGAATGAGTGGTGAGCCACGACTCTTTGAGTTGTTTTTAACTCATCCTCTAGACATCGTCTCAGCAGAATTCGCCCAGTTTTTTAGGGGAATGACTGCTAAATGCGCACCACATGGGACAATCAAGTTTATCCTCTTTAACTAACGCATAGCTGCAACACTTCCAGCAGAAGAAGTGAATCGTTTTGAGCGTTGTGGTGCAACCCAGCTCAGTCGATGTAAAAGGATTATCTGCTGGTCTGCCAGTCTCCTTTTCGCAACCACTCTTGGTCAGGGTTAGGGGTGCAGCCAGCACTGTACGTTAAATTCCGTTCAAGGAGTGACTGCTCATGAAGGTCTTTGTATTAGGTGGTGACGGATTTTGTGGTTGGCCAACGTCACTGCATCTGTCAAACTTGGGTCACGATGTTGTGATTCTTGATAACTTGTCTCGACGCAATATTGATAATGAACTTGAGGCAGGTTCATTAACCCCCATCAGCTCAATGGGGGTTCGTCTGTCGACTTGGGAAGCGTTGACGGGCAATGTTATCGAGTTCGAGAATATCAACATTGCACAAGAATATGATCGGTTGCTGAACTTGATGCATACTCATCAGCCTGATGCGATCATTCACTTTGCTGAACAACGTGCTGCTCCCTATTCAATGAAATCAGCGCGTCACAAGTGTTACACCGTTGACAACAACCTAAATGCGACCCACAACACTCTCTGTGCCATCGTTGAATCAGGGCTGGATGTTCATCTGCTTCACTTAGGAACGATGGGCGTTTATGGATATGGAACGGCTGGCATCAAGATTCCTGAAGGTTACCTCAACATTGAGATCCCAACAGATATGGGCGATCGCGTCCAGCAGAAAATTTTGTATCCTGCGAATCCTGGCAGCGTCTACCACATGACCAAGACCCAGGATCAGCTTTTCTTCTATTTCTATAACAAGAATGATGGCATTCGTATCACCGACTTACACCAAGGAGTTGTTTGGGGAACGAATACGGCTGAAACAAGCATGGATGAGCGGCTCGTTAACCGCTTTGACTATGACGGAGACTACGGCACCGTGCTCAATCGCTTTTTGATGCAAGCTGCCATTGATTATCCCCTGACGGTTCATGGCACGGGTGGGCAAACTCGCGCATTCATCCACATCCAAGACACCGTGCGATGTATTCAGTTGGCGCTAGAGAACCCGCCAGAGAAGGGTGAGCCGGTCAAAATCTTCAACCAAATGACAGAGACGCATCGAGTTCGCGAATTGGCTGAACTCGTGTCTCAACTCACTGGTGCTGAGATTGCTTATTTAGAAAACCCCAGAAAAGAAGCTGCCGAAAACGAATTAGCAGTTGATAACAAGTGTTTTATTGATTTGGGTCTGCGTCCAACAACCCTCAGCAAGGGACTCTTGTTGGAGGTGACTGAAGTTGCGAAGAAATATGCCGATCGATGCGATCGCTCCAAGATCCCCTGCACATCCACATGGGTGAAGAAAAAGCCTGAGCCGGTTCCTGTCCATGTTTAAAGCCGAGCCGGGGTTTGAACATCCACTGCTCGCGCATTACGCATATGTAATACACAGGAATGTGTAGTTTTAAGGAGCCAGGAAGAGCGATCGCCCTTCCTGGCGTTTTGTATTGTCTATGCAGACACATCATTTGACCTTAGCGCGCTGATCACGGCTTCAGATAATGCAGTCCACCCAACGATGCCTCCTTGAGCACGCATCATCTCCAGCGTTGACTGCTTAAATTCTGGAAAGTAGCTTTCGGTACAATCCTCTACCAATAGACATTCATAGCCGCGATCATTTGCTTCTCTCATCGTAGTTTGGACGCAAACTTCGGTCGTGACTCCTGTAAACAGGAGATGAGTAATTCCCTTTTCTTCCAACACGTCTTCGAGAGGAGTATTGAAAAATGCTCCTTTTCCCGGTTTGGTAATGACAACTTCACCTTCGATGGGCTTCAACTCAGGAATAATTGCGTTTCCAGGTTCGCCCATCACTAGAATGCGTCCCATGGGCCCCTCATCACCAATTTTGAGGCCACCGTCACCGCCTCGATGCTGTTTTGAGGGCGGGCAATCTGACAGGTCAGGTTGATGACATTCTTGTGTGTGAATGACGGGCAATTCTAGTTTTCGAAATTCTTTCAGTAAGGCTTGTAAGGCAGGAACAATGGCTTGTAGCCGAGAGACATCATTGCCAAGTGCATCGCCAAATCCTCCTGGCTCCAAAAAATCGCGTTGCATATCGATAATGACTAGGGCCAATGCTTCGAGATGATTCGGCAAGGCATAGTCGTAAGGTAGAGCGTCGATAGTCGTCATGGACGTTGTGAGTGTATTGATGTTTCCCCTTAATGGCCTGCCATGCGTTGTCCGATGAGGGTGTAATCGGCATTGGCTATGGCACTCTCGTAAACAAATTCGCCTTCACTGATAACGATGATGCGATCTGAAAGCTTGAGCAATTCATCTAAATCTTCGCTGACGAGCAAGACCGCGACACCCCGGTTTCGGGCATCCACGATTTGCGTGTGAATGAAATCAACAGCATTGAAGTCAAGGCCAAAGCAGGGATTAGCTGCAATCAGCAGCTTGATTGAGTCAGACGACAGCTCCCGTGCGAGGATGGTACGCTGTATATTGCCGCCGGATAAATGTCCGATTGGAGTTTCAGGAGAGGGGGTCTTCACTGAGAATTGCTGAATGAGTCCCGTTGCCATTTGCCGAATTGCTCTGAGAATCAGCAAGAATCCTTTTGCTTGAGGCGGTTGATCAAAGGTGCGGAGAGCCATGTTTTCTGCAACAGACATGTGGGGCACACAGGCATTGCGCAGCGGTTCTTCTGGAAGAACAAAGACCTGATGAGTTGCCATCTCTGTGCGCGTCGCGGTGTAGCGATCGCCACTGACCTGCACTTCTCCTCCTGTGGATTCTCGTTGTCCTGCAAGCACCTCGACAAATTCGCGCTGTCCGTTGCCTGAGATGCCAGCAATGCCAACAATTTCTCCGCTGTTCACTGTGAGATTGACGCCCTTCACCGCTTCGACGCCACTGTCTTTATTTGCATGAAGATTAAGGACTTCTAGAACTGGCGATTGATCCCCTGCCATTACCTTATCCACAGGCGTTGGCTCTTTTCGCTCCCCCATCATCATTTCTGCCATGTCAGACACGGTCAGGTCTTTAACATAGCCATGTCCGGCCAGCTTGCCTTTGCGAAGCACCGTGATTTCGTCGGTAAACGCCATCACTTCTCGAAACTTGTGAGAAATCAGCAAAACACTGAGATGACCGGCAGTCACCTGTTCTCGCACTAAGCCCAACACCTCGTCTGCTTCAGCAGGGGTCAACACAGATGTGGGTTCATCTAAAATCAAGATGCGACTGTTGAGATACAGCTGCTTTAGAATTTCAAGCTTTTGCTTTTGCCCCGCTGCTAACTGAGAAATGGTCATGTCGAGAGGCACGTGAAACGGCGAATCTTTCATAAACGCACGGAGCTTTTTCAGCTCTGTCTTCCAGTTGATCAACACCGGATTATCGACTCGTGACAGCACTAAATTTTCAGCAACCGTCATCGCAGGGACTGACGTAAAGTGCTGATAGACCATGCCGATCGCATATTTATGGGCGTCTCGTGGGTTGTGAATCCGCACGGGCCGTCCATCAATTGTCATCTCTCCTGCCGTGGGGTGATAAAACCCCATGATGCATTTCACCAGCGTGCTTTTACCGGCCCCATTTTCACCCAGCAGGGCATGGAACGTACCCGGCTTGAGGTGAAGCGATACGTCATCAAGGGCGACTAAGGGACCAAAGTGCTTGGTCATGCCCGTCACTTGAAGGTCTGGAGGAGACTCAAGGGGTTTGTGGGTGGCGATCGCCGTTGCTGTGTCCATAGGCCGATGGGAAGTAATGAAATTGGGGAATGAAAGGTTTTCAAAATTTCAAAGGCATCGCATTCGATCAATCGATGGGGCATTGCCTTTGGCTAATCAATATATAGGCATTGCATTCAGTCAATCGATGTAGGGACATTGCATTCGGTCAAGTATTGAGAATAAAAAGCCAAGATTTTCAGCTGGATGCAATGCCCGTAAGCGCAAATCAATCAATGCAATGCCCGTCGTAATCGTAGATAATCAGCCAAATCCAATGTCCAGATTGAAATGCATTATTGAGTAATCGTTTCAATAACAGCATTCGCATCAGCAACCGCGCCAAACACACCGCCCTGCATGGTCACCATTTTTAGAGCCGCGAGGTGATTGCCATAGTCTGTAGCCCCCGTACAATCTGACAGGATCAGACATTCGTAACCTCGGTCATTGGCATCACGCATGGTCGTGTGGACGCAGACATCAGTTGTGATGCCAGTGAGGATAATATTCTGAATCCCCTTACCTTTGAGCACTAAATCCAGATCGGTTGCATAGAAGGAGCCTTTCCCAGGCTTATCGATGATGGCCTCACCCGGTAGGGGAGCGAGTTCTGGGATGATTTCCCACCCCGGTTCCCCTCGCACTAAAATCTTGCCGCAGGGACCCAGATCACCGATTCCCGCACCGATTTGGTGCGATCGCCACCGCTTGTTTTCAGGCAAATCTGACAAGTCAGGACGATGCCCTTCACGGGTGTGGATAATGGTGTACCCTTCAGAGCGCATCACCGACATCAGTCGACTAATTGGCTCAATGGGAGCGCGAGTTAGCGATAGATCGTAGCCCATCGCATCCACATAGCCCCCCTTTCCGCAGAAATCAGTCTGCATATCAATGACCATCAGCGCCGTGTTATTTGGGCGTAAATCACCGTTGTAGGGATAGGGGTAGGGGTCAGCCTGAATCAATCGTCCCATGATGCTCCTCGTGCGTAACAATGTTGAGTCGAGTCGGGTTAGTGCTTGAGCCTGGGTCTACATGTGTGTATTCAAGCTGACACCTGTGACTCAAACGGATTAGCCAGCGGTCGGGCTTGGCAGCGGAGAAGGGGGCATTTCCTCTCCTTGATACTCACGGGTGGGAGCTTCAAACCCGCAACTTGTACCATCGGTGTAGACTACCTCATCTTCCCATGGCAGGCGATAAGCTTCGGCCACCATATCTTTCATATAGGTATAGGGACAATCTTGAGCCCCTCCCTTAACAGCAACATACCCACGATGCCCAAACTGGTAGATGTTATTCTCAACGCTCCAATATTTGCGAGCTTCACGCACCAAGTCTGGACGCACCTCTGCAGTGATGATTTCGTTCGGACGATGACTGCCCATCACTAAGGGCGTGCCATCAAAATTTACAATCATGCCTTCGCCCATAGAATCGAATGTACCATCAGTGCCACACATACAAACCGATGCTGTGACCATGAGGTTGCAGAAAGCATTGGCCTGATTGGTAATTTGCCAACTGTGACGAATAGGGGCTGTGTAGCCTGCCGTACGAATCATAATTTCCGCGCCTTTGTAGGCACATTCTCTCGCCATCTCAGGGAACATGCCATCGTGGCAAATAATGAGCGAAATGGTGCTACCGTTTGGTCCTTCACATACTGGAATTCCCAAATTACCGGGCTCCCAGGGTTCGACGGGTACCCAGGGGTGAAGCTTGCGATAGTAGAGCTTCAAATTGCCGTGATCATCAATAATGATGCCGCTGTTGTAAGGGTTGCCATTGGGGTTGAATTCCATAATTGAAAAACAACCCCAGATGGTGTTTTCTCGACAGGCATCGCTAAAGGCTGCGACTTCAGGCCCATCTAGACGGCACATAATCTCAGGATTTGTATCCATAGACAAGCCGTGGAGTGAGTATTCTGGAAACACAATCAAATCCATCGTTGGCATATTCTGCCGAGCTTTGGTCACCATTCGACAGATTTCTTGGGTCTGTGCTGCAAGTTCATCTGGAGTCGCTACGTTGGGAAGCTGAAGCTGGTTGACTCCAATCACAACACCGTTCGGAGATTTATTTAAGCCGCCGAGTCCACTCATGAGTCATTACCTCTCTGAATTTTGGAATTGAAGGTTCAAGATTTGAAGGGTTTGAAAGATTAAAGTTTGGATGATAAGGGATTGTTGATGAGCGAATAGTTATCTGTGAGCGAATAATTGAGGCGCCAGTGCCCATGAGAATCGATTGGTGAGGGTCTTTTGAGGGTCATTTCCCTGTTCCTAAAGCCCCTGGAGCTCCGATCAGCGTTCGTTTTGGAGAACAGGTGAAAATCATAATGGCCAAGGTCAGAATGTACGGAGCCGCATTAAATAAGTAGTAGCCTTCTTCAATGCCAACCGACTGGAGTGCGGGGCCTAGAGACTGTGCTCCACCAAACAACAGGGATGCCCAGAGACACTGAATGGGGTTCCAACGAGCGAAGATAACTAGGGCAACGGCCATTAAGCCCTGCCCACTTGAAATCCGCTCCGTCCACACGCCTGGGTAATAGAGCGATAGCGATGCTCCACCAATACCTGCCAAAAAGCTGCCTATCATGATGCTCAACATGCGCACCTTAAAGATAGAAATTCCCATGGCTCGTGCCGCTTCGGGACTATCGCCCACCGCGCGGATAAACAATCCCCATTGGGTGGACTGAAAGAACCATTTCATAACAGGGGCGATCGCCAATCCCAATAGAAACAGTGGACTGATTTGCAGGGCTGCTTCCAGCGCAGGCGGCATACCTGAATGGCCAAGATTGATGGTGGGGAGCTGTGGAGCCGATGGTTGAATAAACGGTTTCCCAAGGAAGAAGGCAACGCCGCTACCGAAGATAATCATCGCAATGCCAACGGCCACGTCATTCACCCGAGGCTGCTGTGACAACCACCCATGAATGGCACCAAGAAAAACACCGGCAATGCCAGCGACCAACACTCCAAGCCACGGAGACCCCGTTAGATATGAAATTGCATACGCACTCATAGCTCCCGTCAACAGTGTTCCTTCTAAGCCCAGGTTGATTTTGCCGCTCTTCTCAGTGAGGCATTCTCCCAGACTTACAAAGAGAAATGGAGTCCCTCCCCGCATTGTTCCTGCGGCGATCGCCAGAGGGACACCCCACCAACCGAGTGCTTCTGTTGCCATAATCATCGTCTCCGTCGTTCAGCATGTATGGATGTTGTTTCTCGTGGAGGCAAAAGTCTTTGAGCGGTAAAGACTTGAGAATTCAAGGCTCTTTCCCTCCTTTGCTCCGCCCTTGCTTATGCCGATGGGGTAGGCGTTGGTCCCGAAGGTGTCACTGGAGGGGAAGTGGTGGGTTGAGGTCGTTCAGCAAAGACGTCAAACCGCCCATAGAGGGATTCGCTGAATAGAATCACCAAAAACACGATGCCTTGGAAGACCAACACGGTCGCATCGGGTAATTCATGGGCCCGCTGCAAGATTCCGCCGCTGGCGAGGATGCCACCCACCAGCAGTGAAATCACGATCGCTGCTGGTGGACTTTGCCGTGCCACAAAGGCGACGAGCACGCCTCCATAGCCGTAGCCGACATTGAGTGACTCATTGGCCGATCCTTGCACTGCCGCTACTTCAACCATGCCAGCCAAGCCGGCACAAGCACCGGCAATAAAGCAGATAATGAGCGTCAGCCGACCCACTGGAAGTCCTGCAATTCGTGCTGCCCGAATGTTGCCCCCTGCCGTTCGTGCGGCAAAGCCAAAGGTTGTCCGTTGAATCAGGATATATGCAGCAACGCACGCAATCACGCCAAATAGCAATCCCCAATGAACCCGAGTCCCCGGAATGTTGCTCAACATCGTTGACTCAGCGAGGGGAAAACTGGAGGGTTTATTGAGTGAACTGGGGTCTTTGATTGGACCGCCTACCATGTGATTCAGGAAGGCGATCGCAATATAGTTCATTAACAGGCTGCTAATGGTTTCATTAACGGCCCGATAGTGTCGCAGGGCCCCCACAATCATGATCCAAAGGCCACCCACCACCATGCTGGCGATCGCCATCGAAACCTGCACCATCAGTGGCGACAGGCCAATTGGCTCAGCTAATTGCTCAGCCGAGGGGACAACCGTACCGTAGGAAAGCGTTAGTCCAGCGATTACGGCCCCAAGTCCTCCTATGATCAGTGCACCTTCGTTGCCAATAATCACCAGCCCCAATCGTGCTGGGAGAATCGTACACAGAGACGCCAGCATCAAGGGTGCCGCACGAATCAAGGTGTTCTGAAAGGTGCTCCACTTACCAAATGCAGCTTTCCAGATGGACCCGTAGACAGCAAGAGGATTCTCCCCAACGACAGCAATGAAAAGGCCAAAGACAACAAGCGACGCAATGAGTGCACCCAGAGGAATCGTGATTCGTTCCAGGGCTCCGCGCCAGTTCGTGCTAGAAAACATGGGGCTTAGCCACCGATAACAACAATAGAGTTCGAACGTCAGCCCGTGAGGCAAAGAACAGATCTGCTCGCAACATTAAATCAGATGCGGCAGACAGCCTAGCTGTCCACAGACCCAATCACCCCATCGATGAGATAGTCCATCTGTTCAAGAACGGGATCATCATGCTTTGGAGCTTCGCCCTCTATCACAACGTTTCCTTTGTTATCTTGTAAGCCACTTGGATAAATGCGCAGGGTGCCGTCAATCAAGGCGGCCTTGGCTTCTTCTGCAGCAGCCTGTGCTTCTTCGCTAACCGCAGGGCCATAGGCAGACAGTTTGCAGAAGCCTTCTTTCAAGCCTCCTCGAAGAATGTGGGGGATACTGCCATCCATCAACGACTTCCCAGACTGAATTTCTTCTGCTAACCCGGAGTAGATATTATTCCAATCCCATTCAGCTCCAGTTAAATAGCCTTCAGGGGCTAGCGCAGCCTGATCAGCGTGATACCCAGAACAGAAAATACCCCGTCTTTCTGCGGTTTCCATCACGACTTTGGGACTATCCACATGGCAGGTCACCACATCGATGCCCTGATCAGCCATGCTGTTGGTGGATTCCGCTTCCTTGATTGGCTCAGCCCAGTTCCCTGTGAAGACGATTTGAGTCGTGACATCGGGATTGACGCTTTTCGCACCCAGCGTGAAACTATTGACGTTCCGTAAAACTTGAGGGATGGGTTTAGCCGCGATGAACCCAAGCTTGTTGGTTTTGGTTGTTAACCCTGCCACAATGCCAGCCACATATTGAGCTTCGTCAATGTAGCCAAAATAGCTCCCTACATTCTTAGGGTGAACACCCTCTTGATACAGGCCACCCGCATGGAAAAACTGAACATCAGGATATTCCTCAGCTAACTCCAGAATGTGAGGATCAAAGTATCCAAATGAGGTCGGAAAGAGGACCTTTGCTTCATCGATATCGATCATGCCGCGCATCGATTCTGCAACCGCAGTTGTTTCTGGTACGTTTGCTTCTTCAACCAGATTGACCCATCCAAACTTTTCGGCGGCAGCCGCTGCACCTTCAGCATGGGCTTGGTTGTATCCATAATCATCTTTCGGCCCAACGTAAATGAAGCCTATGGTCAACGGTTCTTCGCTATCGCCTGCGTCACCCCCAGCATCGGCAGCATCTGTGCTCGGAGCAGGCTCAGTTGAACATGCTGTGCCAAGTTTTGCTGTAATTCCAAATGCAGATGTTGCAAGAATTCCACGAATAACTTGTCGGCGCGTGACCCTTGGAAATCGAAATTGACTCACAGAACCATTCCTCACTTCGTCAAAACTTCGTCAAATGTTTCGTACTATCCAATCGTTAAGTAAAAATTTTGAAAATAATAATCATACGACCACTAGTCCCAATTTATAGGTGTTCACAGCGAACATCTCCTCTGTGACATTGCTCAGAACCACTGGACGTGTCCATTTTAAAAGCTCCATACTAGCCACACATGAAGAGATACCGTATCCTTCACAGAGATTTACGTCCTGCGATTGACGTAACGGCTCTATTCGGATCGACATGGTATAAGGAGCACTCCCAATGACAACTGTCAATCTCGCTGTAAATGGCACCCTCATGCGAGGACTAGTGCTAAACCCAAATATGATTAATGCAGGTGCAACCTTCGTGCGTGAGGCAACAACTGAACCCACCTATCGACTCTGGAGCATTGGCGATCGCCACCCTGCCATGCTCCGAGTCAACGAAGGCGGCGTATCCGTTGCGTTAGAAGTCTGGGCTGTGCCCCCTGGAGGACTAGCTCAGATTTTGCTACAAGAACCGCCCGGACTCTGCATCGGCAAAGTCAAGCTCTCGGATGGAGAAGAGGTATTGGGAGTGGTAGGAGAACCCATTCTTTGTGAAGGACAACCAGAGATTACCCAATGGCGCGGATGGCGAGCCTACTGCGCATCAAAACGTTAACGCTCAGTATCTTAAGAGGCTGGAAAAACCACCGTTTCACCTCAATCAAGAACTTGATACGAGTGCTTTAAAGACCAGCTATACACAAAGGGAACTCTAGCAAAGCTAGAGTTCCCTTCGCTTTGGCAAATTTCTCAAACCCCTATCTCTTCGTAAACGTTACCAATTCGGGCACTCTAGTGTTGATAGCTGCTAATACACTTGTGGCACAAAGAACTGCTCGTTCATCGGTGGTCTCACATAGTTCTGAGGAGCGAGTTTTCTTGGAGGAAGCTCTAGCGCTTCGGGCGTCATATCCACATAGGGAATCTTGCTGAGAATGTGACTGATGCAGTTCAGACGAGCCCGTTTCTTATCATCAGCATCGACTGTAAACCAAGGCGCTTCTGGAATATTCGTGTGGGCAAACATCACGTCTTTGGCCTGAGAATATTCAACCCAGCGATCGCGCGACTCTAAATCCATTGCACTCAATTTCCAGCGACGAGCTGGATCGGTGGTGCGGGACTGGAATCGGCGTTCTTGCTCAAGATCACTCACCGAGAACCAATATTTCAGCACAATGATGCCCGAGCGCACCAACATCCGCTCAAATTGAGGACACGTGTCCATGAATTCTTGATATTCGTCATCGGTGCAAAAGCCCATCACATGCTCAACACCAGCCCGGTTATACCAGCTGCGATCAAAACAGACGATTTCACCTGCTGCGGGTAGATGAGCCACATACCGCTGGAAGTACCATTGCGTTTTTTCGCGATCGCTCGGTGTCCCCAAGGCAACGATGCGGCACCCACGTGGATTGAGTGGTTCTGTAATGCGCTTAATCGTTCCACCCTTTCCGGCAGCATCCCGACCTTCAAAAATGATGACAATGCGAGTACCTGCATGTTTCACCCAATACTGCATTTTCACAAGTTCTAACTGTAAAGCAGCGAGCTCCTTCTCATACTTTTTCTTCGACAGTTTTGAACTTCCCTCATCCTCTGAAAGATGACAAAAGACTCGACGCTCCTTTCGCTTGAGCTTGGTCTTTTTCTTTTTTTTCTTCTTATGATCCGATTCTGAACCGTTAGATTTTAATGGCTGGTTTTCAGGAGACGGAGATGTGGATTGATAATCCTGCTCAGCATGATGAGTCATAACGCAAGCTCTATTTAGTGATGCAATCAGCACACATTCGACTGAGATATCTCATGTTCTTTGATGTTAGTGTTCGGAGAGTGACTGTTGCTGATAATCACTGAATTTCTCCTGATCGAACCAGTAAATCGTACGAATTGGATACGGAATATTGATGCTCGTGCGATCGCAGGTGGCTTTCACTGCAATCATGACTTTTGTTTTGATACGGCGAAACTCCGGTTGCTGAGGGACAGACCAATATCTCACCATGAGGTCAATCGAGCTATCTCCAAAGCTCACTACATCAACTTCAACTGGCGGATGGTCAGCAACGCCATCCACTGCTCGAACAGCATGAGTTAGCGTTTCGACAGCCATGGATAAGGGGGTGTTGTAGTCGACACCCACCGCTAAATCGGTGCGCCGCTTATTTTGAGCCGTGAGCACCTGGACCGTACTCGTAAAGACGATCGAATTGGGAATCACAATTTCCTCACCCGCATACGTTCGAATTTGTGTTGATCGCAGCGCAATTTCTTCGACGGTTCCCTCATACCCATCGACAATAATTTGGTCGCCAATGCGAAAGGGTTGCTGTAAAAGCAAAATAATGCCGGCCAGAAAATTTTTGAAAATATCTTGGAACGCAAAACCAACAGCCACGGATCCCAATCCGAGTAACGCAATGATGTCACTCAAGCCCAAGTCTGGAAACGCAATGACAGCCGTTAGCAGGACTCCAGTGATCCACGTGGCAATAAATGAAATCTGAACCAGTAATGTTTGTAATGATCGATTTGTCAACAGTCTGGAGGCAAGCGAAGAGGTCAACCTCCGAACGAAATTTGCGGCATATCGCGTGAGCGCGAGAACAACCAGCGCTGTCAATAACCCCGGGATGAAAAATACAGCATTACTGATGAGGTCGAATAATGTGTCTTGGAGCTTCTGAACAAGCTGATCCATACGGTCCCTAATAGATTTTCGAAATAGATTTCCAAAGTTAGAACTACATGAACAGTCAAGCGATGTCTGTCCGATCGAACAGCCCGAAAGCTTTATGATGTCCAGGTAACATGCACGAAAGATGCGATCGCTCACTTATTACAGCAGTGAGTGTCAGCATTACGTCAGGTATGTCTTCATGAGCAGGTCTTAATGCAGCTCAAGTACTTTGGGCGATCGCGCGTTCAATATCAAACTGATGATTTATCTGCCAGTTCGGTCCAGACTCACCTAGAGTGTCTCGTAACGTTAGAGCGACGAGATAAGCGCTGCCATTTTGAAATCCTTCTCGGTCAATCCACCCGCATCGTGTGTTGTTAGCTGAATGGTGACCTTATTGTATGAAACAAAAATATCGGGATGGTGTCCCTCTGCTTCGGCGGGGTCCACAAGCGTATTGACAAACTGAATCGCGTCCACAAAGTTCTGAAAGGTACGCTTTGACTTAATTGTTTTACCGTCTAGTTCCCAGCTTGGTAACTGCTCTAGTTGAGCCTGAATGTCTGAGTCGCTAAGAAGAGTAGCCATAATTCGTTGATGAGGTAAACTCAGTAAGTCGAAACAGAGAATGCTTCTCTATCGATATCGCATCCTCAATCGTCCATAGATTATCAGTCTTATCTGTCTGTGCCAACGACCGAAGGGAGGATTGTCGACCTTATCATAAGGCTCGCGATCAAAGCGTTATCTCTTCTTCAACTCCCTTCCACTGACTCTCTCATTGGGCTTGTGTAAGGCCCTCTGTACTGAGCGCATTTCTATCGGTGTTAACAGGCACAGCCTGCTAAGTTCCTTTAAAAAACTATCCGCTCCCACAGAAGCAATGCTTGCAGCATCACAGGTGGGAGCGGTCTAGCGGGTCATACCAGTTGATACTAGACTGCCGGAAGGAACCCTAAGGCTTCCAACTCCAGTATCTTAGAAACTTGGATCTTAGAGAGCAGCTCCGGCGCACAGCCAGCTTACATCAACCTTGTGACCCATCCGTTTACTACTATCTTGCATGGGCAACACCTCCTGCTTACTAAACAACATGTTTGATCAATACACGGTAATGTTTAGACGTCTCTAAAATTACCAAGCATAAGATAACACATCCCATTCGGAGTTGTTTCTGTTGATGAGACTAAATTACGAAAAAATCTAATTTCTATGATTTGGAAAGGTAGCATCATGATCAGAGCACTACCTTTCTAAATTGAATACTGCGGCCAGCGCTTATCCAATTTCTCGAAATGGATGGACCGAATACTGTTGTGTCGCTGCCCGATGGGCAGGCCCCGCCATAATTTCGCTTTAGCCAGTTGGGCTAGGATACCCAGTCTGATTCGGTTCCCTCGCCAATCGTTAAATGGCTTGTCGGCTTGGTCTAACGGAACTGGCGACGGCTATAAATTATTTGCCAATTCGCAGCATGGGTTTAGTAGTCATTGTCAGCCACGCAAATGCCCTTGCACTTGATGCCGTTTGTTGCGGTGCGCTTGCAGTGAGGACACAAAATTTTCTCATCGCTGTTCTGCTGTACCGTGTCAGATTGTGATGAAGTTGACTCAGGTTGTGAATTTGCAGCCATTTTGTCGAAATGTGCAGTTACTCTCTAATTATTGCATTCTGTAACGATCAGGCGTATCGATACATCACGCGATGAGCTTGGATTAAGTCCGGTGTTGTGACGTGAACAGCGCTTACATCACCTCTGCTGTAATTAAGCAGTTGCATACGGCAAGAGGTTTCTCTAGAGAAAGTTCACACGTCAACAGGTTCATATATGTGAAGGTTCATACCTCTGACGTTCGTTGTTGCTCAGAGTCCTGAAGCCCGAACTTTATACTCGATTGTTTCCACCGGTAAATTTTCGCTGTCCCAATCTGCATAACGAAGCTGTAATCGCTTTTCTCCTGCGTATTCCACTAGCCTG
>JBCBLF010000006.1:0-50180 GCA_038520475.1 Cyanobacteria bacterium J06627_8 | reverse complement strand
TAATTTAGATTTTGAAATGCATCTCGAGGGTGAATATCAATCGACGCTTCTGGATAGGGAAACGCCTCGTACTGCTGCCGCATTTTTTCGACCGCTGCCGATGCCATTGAAGCCTCAACAGGATTGGAGCCCGATGGTGAACCCTGGATATTTTGCATGAATCCATTCTCTTGTGACGATGCTTACGCCATGATAAGCCAGCCAAGACCACTGGGTATGCACAGAGCAGCAATACCTCTAATGATTGTTCACTCTGGAAACCTACTGCTGCTGGTTATATCGCTTTAATGATCAATGAAATGAGTTAATGAGTGCTATAACTGGCTTGAATTAAATCAGGGCCTACGCACCTTTATTAGTAGTGGAGGACTGGCGCGATATCACTAATGAAAATGCACTAGATGTCGTGGACATGCGCACGTCCTGTAAATTAAGTTGATAATTCTCACTGTTGAGTCACGTCACCGCTTAATGTTAAGGACTCAATAAGTCTTGGCCTTTCATGTGTTGAAGGCTACAATACTACTCTACGTTGGGCTTATATCTGTGTAGATCTGATGCGACTGGCATAGGCAATTGAGTTGAATCTTGCGGGCCAGTAGGTGCCTGCGGTGAGATCGACACAGAAACATTTTGTCATTGCGCTCCATCTTCATTCCTGAAGGTTTTGATGGTTTTTCCATGCAGTCATGAATGTCTAGGAAGGTACTGAACACTGCTTTCATTAGAATCGTTTCCCGCAAATCAACATACGTTTGATGACGGATTGACTGTCATTCACCAATATTTGCCAACATCGCCCGTTGTAACGATTGATGTTTGGATCAGAGCTGGAGCGATCGCCGAACCAGATGAGTGGTCTGGCATGGCCCATTTCCTGGAACACATGATCTTCAAAGGGACTGAGCAGTTTCCACCCGGACATTTTGACCATGTCATTGAAACCTGCGGTGGGGTCGCTAACGCAGCGACCAGCCATGACTACGCTCACTTTTTTATCAATGTGGCCTCTCAATATTTGGAAGAAGGACTCTACAGTTTGTCGGAACTGTTGCTGAGGGCGTCTATCCCAGATGAGGAATTTGTTCGAGAACGCGACGTTGTATTAGAAGAACTGCGTCAGGCTCAAGATGATCCCGACTGGGTTGGGTATCAAGCATTGATGGAAAGCACCTACCGAGCGCATCCCTACGGTCGATCGGTGCTGGGGACAGAAACAAGCCTGATGGGGCGATCGCCAGATGAGATGCGCCAGTTTCACCGAATGCACTATCAACCAGAGAATATGACAGTCGTCATTGTCGGTGATGTTGAGCTAGAAAAGACGTTGGACCTCGTCCGGAAAACCTTCACTGGATTTTCGCCTCGGGTTCAACCTACCGTTCAGTACCCAGTCAGTGATATACCGATGGCTCACATCCATCGGCAGGAAATGGGGCTATCGCGGGTTGAGCAGGCACGGCTACTGATGGCGTGGCAAGGCCCTGGCATCGATCACCTGCATGAAGCGTATGGCCTTGATCTGTTATCCGTCGCACTGGCTGGAGGTCGCTCAGCCCGACTGGTGCGAGAGCTCCGGGAAGAGCGTCAGTTGGTTCACGCCGTTGGCAGCAACTTTTCACTGCAACGAGAATCCAGCTTGTTCACGGTGAGTGCATGGCTAGACCCTGACCATCTCGACATGGTTGAAGCCATTATTGGCGATCGCCTATCAGAGCTGACGGAAACGGCGATGAGTGATTCAGAACTCAGTCGATATAAATGTTTATTGTGTAACGACTATGCATTTTCAACTGAAACAGCAAATCAGTTAGCCGGGTTATATGGGTATTACAACACGATCGCAGAAGCAAAAATCTCGACGACCTATCCCGCCCACATCCAATCGTTTCAAGCTGAAGAACTGCGAGCGCTGGCCCAGCACTACCTGTCTCCCCAACGGTATTCAGCGATGATTATCAAACCCCTTGATTAAGTCTCACGGGTAGTTCTTAATTGATAAGGACATTGCCTCTGCTCATTCAGTTTGTCTCACCTTCATCTATTTATCTATCGGTTCTTTCTAACCAATGACCCAATCTCGAAATATTCACCACACCATTTTGCAGAATGGGTTGACTGTTATTGCAATTGAAAATTCTGCCGCTGATATTGTTGCCAGCCGAATCTTAATCAATGGCGGTAGTCGATTTGAGCAAACCGGGAAAGCCGGGGTCGCTCACTTGATGTCGGCTGTGCTTACAAAAGGAACGGATTGTCTATCGTCTCAAGACATTGCTGAAAAGGTTGAGTCGATTGGGGCCAATCTCGGAACTGATGCGACAACCGATTATTGTTTGGTTGGACTTAAAACGGTTTCGTCAGATTTTCCTAGCGTTTTGAAGTTGGCCGCAGACATTGTGCGATCGCCCAGTTTTCCTGACCATGAAGTCGAGCTAGAGCGTCGATTAGCCTTGCAGGGGATTCGCTCGATGCGAGAGCAGCCATTTTCTGTAGCCTATCAAAACCTGCGCCGAGCGATTTATGGCGATCATCCCTACGGAGAATCAGGAATGGGAACTGAGGCTGCTGTTTCGATGATGACGCGAGAAGATGTATGGGCGTACTATCGCGATGTGTTCCACCCCAGTGAAATGGTGGTTAGCATCGCAGGTCGGATTGATCCTGAAGTGGCGATCGCCACTGTTGAAGACGTTTTTGGGGATTGGAATCCATCGAGGCCTGAAACCAATCCGCCCATTCTCTCTTCTAAAACCACGTCTGGCTATCAACCTCAGACTGTAGTCGATGTTCAAGAAACCATGCAGGCTATTGTCATGCTTGGGTATCCTGCAGCATCAGTTCATTCCTCTGAATACACAGCTCTGAAAATACTCAGCACCCACTTAGGCAACGGCTTGTCTAGTCGCTTGTTTGTTGAACTTCGAGAGAAACTTGGTCTTGCCTACGATGTTTCTGCGATTTATCCAACCCGGATCGATCCCTCCCACTTTGTGGTGTACATGGGAACCGCGCCAACAAATGTGGAAACAGCCATCAACGGTCTGCAAAAAGAAATCAATCGCGTTTGCCAGCAAGCCTTGACTGCAGGAGAGCTTCAAATCGCCAAAAATAAGCTGCTCGGACAGTATGCCCTTGGGAAACAAACCAATGCTCAAATGGCACAGCTCTTTGGCTGGTATGAGGTCCTAGGACTCGGTGTGGATTTTGACCAAATATTTCAAGATACAGTTGCCAAGGTCACGGCTGAAGAAATCTTGGCGATCGCTTCCCACCACTTTGCCTCACCCCCTCACGTATCGTTAGTAGGTCCACAACCGGCAGTAACATTGCTCAAGGCATCGGCAGAATAGACCCTCCGTAGCCTTCAGAGCTATACGATTAGCTAGACTCGCACAGAAACGAGGGTTTTTAGGACAACCACTCCAAAAGCCCTCATTATCCATTTTCGATCAGCTATAGGGAAGCCTATGCATCCATCAACGTTGCCCAGTTGTCAATGGTCTTAACTCGCACATTATGGGAGTCAGGACTCACGCATTTCATTCAAGGTTCTGTGCTTTGGAGACGCTTCTTTGCGGGCTGCGCCCGCAAAAAGAAAATTCAACTACGTAAGTCCGAAGGAGTTGTTGTGGGTTTAATAAAAGACTAGGTATGATAAGGCGATCGCCAAATTTATGTGCGTTTATCTGAACATCATTCTGAAAATTAGATACCATCAGGAAAAGCTAAAGGGTGATCGCTCCCTTGACAAGTGGCCCCATACCCATGTCATGGCTGTGTATTTCAGAAGTTAGCAACTATGCCGAGTTCTGAAATTGACCAGATTGTATAAAGCGTTATAGGGAGAGTTTTGGCTGACAGTTCTATCTGCGATTAGCTCAGCGTAGGAAGTTTAGTCACGTTCGATGAAATCAATGTCTCATACGTCCTCCCCCTCATCCACCAATCGTTCGCCCCATCAACTCACGACGTGGCTTCATCAGACGCTTCGGTATCAAGGCACGCAGATGCGGTGTCAGACAAGGGGCAATATTCTTCATCTTCTGTACGAAGGTGATCCGTGTCCTGACCAAGAGCTGGTAACCTATCACGTTCTCAGCCAGCTCAACAAAACGGATATCAATAGACGGAGTCACGGAGTTGCACCAATTTATCAGGTGCTATTGTACGGACGCCTCCTTCGTCAGCAAAAGCCATCGTGGACTTTCCGCATCAACCTCGATCAGCTCGGACATTATCTTCATCACTTCACGGTTCGTGGGTATTCCGATCAAGCAACTCGCCAATCGACCGGCAATCATCACACGGCTCAAACTCACACTGACAACCAGACTACCCACTCAGTTTCATCAGCGCATCCAACAAAAGTCGCTAATTCTAATGCCTCTAGCCCTAGCAATCAGACTGCTGTTGACGTCACCAACCGCTCCCTAGAGAGCCAAGCTAGCCTATCGGTATTAGATGAAGAGTCGGCATTTATTGCTCGACAGCTCAGCGACACGCTGAGTCAGCTGGGTGTTTCAGTTAAGGTTGAGGCCAAGACATTGGCTCGACCTGTGCCGTCAGCGATCGCCTCATCCGTTCGGTTTCCATCTGTTGATCCAACATCGGATTCAAAGCGACTATTCGTCCGATGTCGAGCAGCCTACAGTCCATCACCTTCGTTGATTGCAGAACCCATTGCCCGTAAGCTGCGATCGCTGAATTTGAACGAAGTTCAAGATGCTGTTCTTTCAATTTGCGTCAATGGAGAAGAGAAACCAGACTGGACTTTACGAATTGACCTGACTCCAGCCAACACGTTGCTACGAGAGTGGGCTCGATGGGGAGATATCGAAGCACTCAGCCATCTGTTGACCCATTCACTAAAATCCATACAGGTTGAAATCACGACAGCGTCCTATCAAGAAACAACGCTTCACCTTGCCTGTCAGCCATGCACGGATGACTCATCTTCCTCAAACTTTTCTGCTTCAGCTGTCACAGCCATTGTCCACCCACTCTTGGAAACACTTTCTCCACAGGGCGTACAAGCTTCGGTGATTTACGGACAGCATCCGAATGAAGATGCACCTCAATGGGTAGAATATCTAACGCTTTCAGACGCCGACGATGCTCAGGTGGCTCTCTCCCCGTTGACGCTGGCCCAGAACGGCAACCTTGAGGCGATCGCCTATCTCGTGAGTCGACTACTGAACCCTGATCTAAACACCCACCTTGCAACGGGTGGCATTCGGGTTCAGCTCTTGCAACGAGACAACCTGCTGCATGTGATGTGCGATGCACCGATCTGTCCTGATCAAACGGTTGTCACGAATGCAGTGATTCGACTGCTCGATCAAATTCGAGAAGCTGACATTGCTGGAGTTCGTATTTATGGCCGCCAAGCTGGGACCCGATCGCCGAATTGGAACCATGGAAACGATTTCGTAGATCGGGCACGGACAGAACCTCAAACGCCTGCCGAATTCGTGACATCAGATGCGTCTTACGTCAACGACCTGCTTGAGGCCCCTGAAGACTCTCCACTCAGAGAAGACCTAACGACAGCTGAATTATGGGCCCGATGGTCACGTCTTCGTCAACAGCTGACTCAACAAGCGCGGCGATCGCTCCTCAAAACTCAACTGGTGACCTATTCGTCAGAGTCTTCTGCGTTGGCGCTGCCCAGTTCCGTACGTACACACGGCTTAAAGACAGCTGCGGTGTGGGCCGCTGTTGGGATTCTGTCAGTTGTCCAGGTGGACTGGTTAATGAGCCGGGTACACTACGACACGCCTCAAGCTGAGGCTAATTCAGAGCTGACCGTGACAGCATCGCCAACCTCTGACACCAATGATCTAGTTCTCGATGAGAATAACGTTGATGGCCCAAATACAGCACCAGATATCGCTTCTGCCCAAGCAGAGGTTTCTGGGTCATCTGTTCTGAGTCTTGTGTCCGGTTCGTCGGCAGATGCTCTATCGGCGATTCAAGCCAAGCTCCTCGAACAATCTCCCTATCCGACCTTTAACAGCGATCAACTGGACCTGAAGCTAGCACTCTATTACCAGCACGTTGCTGAATTTGGTCCTCCTGATGTGTTGGTTATCGGCAGTTCCCGTGCCCTAAGGGGAATTGATCCTCTCATTCTTGAAAATGCATTAACGGACCTGGGCTACGACAACGCAGATGTTTTTAATTTCGGCATTAATGGAGCAACCGCCAAGGTTGTGGAATTAGTGATTCAACGGATTCTCGTTCCTGAACAACTGCCCAAGCTGGTTCTCTGGGCAGATGGAGCCCGGGCATTCAATGGAGGACGTGAAGACCGAACCTACAACGGCATTGCCGAATCTGAAGGCTATCAGCTTTTATCTCAAGGCGGACTCGATATTCCAGTAGTGAATTCAGACGATCAGCCCACTGAACAGCAATCGTCGTCTGTTCAAGAAGACTGGTTCAACGCAGTAAGCCGTTCCATCCGAAGTAGCTACGAGGATCTTGACGATTGGCTGAGCGCTCAACTAGGACGAATCTCGATGGCTCATCAAAATCGAGATGAGGTGAAAGCATTCCTTCAAGACAGTCTTACGGGAAATGCTGAGCTGCAAGCCTTTGTCTCATCTACACAGGATGAAGCGATCGCCTCTGTTGATGAACAAGTTAATGAACGACCCGAAACAACGGCTTCAGTTGATACCCAAGACACGCATTCACCGGCCAATTCAGCCCGAGCAGTTGGAAAAATTGATTCAGACGGGTTTCTCCCGCTAGATACCCGGTTCGATCCGGTGACCTATTACGACGAATATGAACGGGTCCCAGGCAATTACGATCGAGACTACGCCAATTTCCAATTATTCGGTCAGCAAGCTGACGCGCTTCAATCGCTCCTTCAACTTGGTAATGCCCAAGATGTCCCAATCGTTTTCGTTAACTTGCCATTGACAGATGAATATCTTGATCCCTATCGCACGCTCTACGAGCAAGAGTTTCGTCAACATCTCTTGACTGTGGATTTAGCGCACGATGCATTCATCTTTCGAGATCTAAGCGAATTGTGGCTAGAAGATGAAGACTCCACGTATCATCGCTACTTTTCAGATCCTAGTCACCTCAACCAATATGGTGCCTTGGAAGTCACCAAGCGAATTGCACAAGATCCGATGATTCCCTGGACAAGCACCGATTTCTAGATTATAGATACGCTTGGACACGTTAAGTCTAATAACATCCCGTAACATCCTGCGCGACCCTACCTCGATTTCTTTGTAAACTTTGCCAAGTCGTGTGACCAACCAACATGCCTAGCATTAATAGGTGGGGGAATCCGAATGGACCTTGGGGGGGTTCCCTACTGCGATGAATTTCATTCATCCGCCACAATGACAGATGTTTAAGTTACGACAAAATGATTCGTATCTGTCTAATGAAGGTTTGGACACGGATCGCTTGACTGACCAACAACACAACAACTGCTGATAGAGACCTATGGCAACTGTTCTAGAACAAGGCAACATCAGTATCCATACTGAGAATATTTTTCCGATCATCAAAAAGTGGCTCTACTCTGACCACGAAATCTTCTTACGAGAGCTAGTTTCAAACGCTGTTGACGCAATTAAAAAGCTCACCATGCTGTCTCGCACTGGGGAGTTTTCAGGAGCCGTTGGTGATCCAGAAATCATCATCTCGGTCGATAAGGAGAATAAGACACTCTCCATCTCCGATAACGGCATTGGCATGACAGCGGATGAGGTGAAGCGTTACATCAACCAGGTTGCCTTCTCCAGCGCAGAAGAGTTTGTCGAGAAATATAAGAATAGTGGCGATGACGCCATCATTGGTCACTTTGGTTTGGGCTTCTACTCCTCGTTTATGGTGTCCTCCAAAGTCGAAATCAATACGCTGTCATATCAAGATGGAGCCACCGCTGTTCACTGGAGTTGTGATGGTTCTACTCAATTTGAACTGAGCGACTCAGATCGAACTGAACGCGGCACGACGATTACGCTTCACTTGATGGATGAAGAACAGGAGTACATAGAAGAGGCTCGCATCCGTCAGCTGATTCGAACGTATTGCGACTTCATGCCGTTCCCCATCAAAATGGCAGAAATGAAGCCGCCTGTTCCCCCTGCAGAGGGAGAAGAAAAGGAAGCCGAAGACGCTGTTGAGACAGATGCGGTCACCTATGAGCAGGTCAACAAGCAGATTGCGCCCTGGAAGCAGTCACCGAATGACCTGTCTGACGACGATTACAAAGAGTTTTATAACTACCTCTATCCCTTCCAAGAGGAACCGCTGCTTTGGGTTCATCTCAACACTGACTATCCCTTTGTCGTGAACGGGATTCTCTATTTCCCTAAGCTGCGTCCTGATCTTGACGTGACGAAGGGACATATCAAGCTGTTCTGCAATCAAGTGTTTGTCAGTGAGAACTGTGAGGAAGTGATTCCTAAATTCTTGCTGCCCCTTCAGGGCGTTATCGACAGCGTTGACATTCCCCTAAATGTCTCCCGTAGCTTCCTGCAAAATGACCGCACCGTGCGTCAGATTGCCAACTACATTGCTAAGAAAGTGGGCGATCGCCTGAAGGAACTATATCGAGATGACCGTCAGCAATACATCAAGAGCTGGCAAGATCTAGGCACGTTCGTCAAGTTTGGTACCCTCAACGACGACAAGTTTAAGAAGCAAGTTGAAGATATCCTTGTTTATCGCACCACTGCAAAATTGGGTGGCGATAGCGATGCAGCCAAAGTCGAAGTCCAAACTGAAGGCGACGATGCATGGGCAGACGTGCCGTCCTCTGATCCAGCAGCAGTCACCGATAATAAAGGTTTCTCCTACACCACCTTGAAGGAATACCTGGAGCGTAACAAAGAGAAGCACGAAAACCGCGTCTTCTATTGCAACGATCCAGCGGCTCAGGCCACCTATGTGGAACTCCACAAGAACCAAGGCTTAGAAGTCTTGTTCTTAGATTCCTTCATCGATACTCACTTCATCAGTTTCCTAGAGCGGGAATACACCGATGTGAAGTTCTCGCGAGTCGATGCAGAACTCGACGATACATTGGTGGATAAAGATCAAGAACAGGAAATCGTTGACCCCAACACCAACAAAACCCGCAGCGAAACCATCAAAGAGCTGTTTGAGAAAGCATTAGACAAGCCCAGCCTTGATATCAAGACTCAGGCGCTCAAATCTGATGACCCATCAACCCCTCCAGCAATGGTGTTGCTGCCCGAAGCCATGCGACGCATCCGCGACATGACCGCGATGATGAGCCAGCAGACCAATATGGAATTCCCCAATGAGCACATTCTGATGGTCAACACCGCTCATCCACTAGTGCAAAACCTGTTGGAATTAAACCAAGGGGCGATCGTCACTGGCGATGGCGGAGAGTCTCCCTCTGCTCAGATGGCGAAAATGATCTGTCATCACATCTATGACCTGGCGCTAATGGCTCAAAAGAGCTTTGGCCCCGATGAGATGAAAACCTTCGTCGAGCGCTCAAACCAAGTGTTGACACAATTAACGCAAAAGTAATCGACAATTTAGGCAATTGAGCGTAATTTTGAGGGAGAGCAATGTGTTCTCCCTCTTCGCTTGATTCTCAACGAATTGTGGTCGACGCTTATGAAAACCTTCACAGCCATTATTGAACAAGATAAGTACCTTGGCATAATTACAATCCAAAACGTAAAACCCTGAACCACCGGCGTAGCAGTGGGTGGCGCAGAGTTTTACGGGGATTATAACTAGTTGGCCCACCTACTTAGGCAAATCACATTGTTTATATAATCCGTACTCGTGCGATAGGGATTGTTGGTAAAGATAGTGCTTCAATGTTTGAACTCACAAATCATTTCGTGCCTTACATGCTTTACAAATGACTAATTCTTTTCATAGCAAGAATCCAAGACTATCTTCAAAACAACGCCTAAAAGTAGTCCAATTTTTGAATGAATTACCATCTCTTGAATTCGAACAATTAGTGTTTGCACTTAATCCGCCATCCGGTATGATATCTGGACAAACGTCAGCTCAGGGACATCGAGTAAGTGAATTATTGGAATGGGTACAAGGTTCTACAGGTCCTGGTCTAACTGAATTACATGATATTCTTGAGGAAATTGCTGATATTTCAATTTTTGACGTAGCCGAGCCTCAATCGGATTTTGTTGATAGTCTAGGCCGTGTCGAGGGAGGCAATTACGCAGCATTAGAAAATTATCTTAAAAATAAAAATTGGGCAGATGCAGATGAAGAGACAAGATGCCTATTGTTAATGATAGGTAACAGAACACAGGAAGGGTGGCTAAGGATAACAGATTTCCCCAAACTTTCCTGCGCTGAGCTCCAAACAATTAATGCACTTTGGGAGAGCTATAGTAATCGACGTTTTGGCTTTTCAATAAAGAAGCAGCTTTGGAAATCTGTAAGCTCGTCTACAAAGTTAGACATCATACTTAACTTTTGCCAGGCTTGTAGCTCAACACAATCTCTAAGAAATCAAAGCTGGATGAGGACTGAAAAAATTCTTACGGTTGAAGAAATCTATGAGAGAGCCCGAGAATCAAGTAACTTAGGAATGTTTGATAAACTGCCTAAAGGTCTGTTGCCTGCATTAGCTCATTGGAAGTGGCTTGAGGAGAAAAATGCAATAGAATGCCTGAACAGTTTTTTCTCACATCTAGACAGTTGCAGCATATAATTATCGAGTTTTCGATTAATTAACAAATACTTTAGCTATTTTATTTATCGTTTTTAAGTAGAACTCTACAAGATTTTTTTATCAAGTAAACTTAAAAAGTTTACTTGATAAAATACAATGACAGAGTCGAAAGAACTTTTCAAGTCTGTCATCGTATTGGTGAAGCAAGACAGTAATAATAGTTACAGGCTGATTTCTAGTGAGCAGTGCATGGTCTGCACTATCAAACTATTCAATTTGTGACTTTCTACTAGCTTAATCTCGATTTTGCAAAACCATACAACATCCACCCAACAGCACCGATAAAAACTAGGATTACAAAACCAAGAGGATTCCGGGCAGCGAATCTGAATATCTCATCTGAATGTCGGGCAAAGTCATCAACTGCGGAAGCTGCAAAAGCATCAGATTGAGTAGTCACAGCAAATATGGCAGAACAAAGCACTATGCCAATGAAAGTAGCAATCTTTTGCATGATTTGAGAGGCTCCAATGTAAGATTTATAAGAAATGAATTTCACTTATTCGGGACCATACTTTATCCATACAAACCGGCGGAATTACATTCCAGAATGCGAAACAGAATTAAAACTGAGTGGATGATCTTAGCTCGACTTTATCCATTTGAGTGATGGATAAAGTCGAGCTGAGATAGTTAAAGTCCCTCGGGCACTCTTCGACACCTTCTCTGACTTACTTTGTTATGCAGCCTGATGGATAAAGTCGAGCTGAGAATTGGTATGAGAAAGATCCGGCAACGAGTAAAGAGGTTATAGTGCTTTTGAACATTGGCTCTCATGATGAAGTCTATGAAAAATGCGATCGCCATTGATGCAAATGAGACGGGCGATCGTTACAATCATCTGTTGTCCGACACAGACTGAATCTTACGTTGAATAATGTGTTCCATCTCTTCAATGGGCATCTCAGCAGAATAAATGACCGGCTCAGTGTCACGATTCATTAATTCATTCAGAGCAGCTGTAAATTTTGCATCATCTTGACGATGTTTAGAAAGATATTGCTTGAGTTGAGGAATAGTCATTTGGCATAACTCAATCATCCAAAAACCTCCAGTCCCCATTTGAAAAGATGACAACTGCAATACTATCGGTGACACCTGCTTGAACATAAAGTGTCTTCAGTGAGTCATCAAAACGAAATACATTGATTGGCTGATATCCATTAGATAACCACTGACACAGAATTGCAGCCTGAATGGCTTGCTTTGCAGATGGCAAAACGTACTCCTATTATTGCAAATGTCCTAGCAGGGTTCCCAAATATAGTTGAGGCGATCGCCATTGATGCAAATGAGACGGGCGATCACATGGCCCTACACGAACTGCGAGAGCAAGCCTGTGAGCTATCGATTAGTGATCGCCTTGCCTGATCACTAACATTGTGCGATCGCGACACGACAGTTCCAAGCGCTAGTGCGCTGAGATGTGACGTGGCAAAATAATTATCCGAACGAATAATCTTTTTAGGATGATGTATGGATTTCAGTCTGATTCTCGCGAATATTTTGAACCCGCCTGTTTTATTCTTCTTCTTGGGAATGGCAGCGGTGTTTCTCAAATCAGATCTGGAAATTCCAGCACCTATCCCTAAATTATTCTCGCTATATCTTCTATTTGCCATAGGGTTCAAGGGCGGACACGAGCTTCACGAGAGTGGTCTTAACGCTGAAATTATGACCACGTTGGTTGTTGCTGTTGTAATGGCAACGATCGTACCGATTTATTCCTTCTTTATCTTGAGACTGAAACTGGATGCCTGTGATGCAGCGGCGATCGCCGCCGCGTATGGCTCAATCAGCGCCGTAACTTTCGTTACGGCCACGTCATTTCTAGACAGAATCGATGTGTCGTTTGGCGGGCATATGGTCGCCGCATTAGCCTTGATGGAATCACCAGCCATTATCGCGGGGTTAATACTAGTAAGACTTGTGGCGACGACCGATGCAGAAACGAATAAGGAAAATTTTGCATGGTCAACTGTCTTTCAGGAAGCATTCCTAAACGGTTCAGTGTTTTTGCTAGTCGGAAGCTTACTCGTCGGCTTAGTGACCAGCCAGCAAGGATGGGAGAGCCTAGCCCCCTTTACTGGAGACATTTTTTATGGCGTTTTAACCTTCTTTCTGCTGGATATGGGATTGATTGCTGCACAGCGATTCGGGGACTTGCTCAAAAGCGGCACGTTTGTCATCGGCTTTTCTGTTCTGATGCCACTATTGAATGCCTCCATCGGGATTGGAATCGCGTTCTTGCTTCAATTGTCGATGGGCAACACGCTATTGTTTGCAGTTCTCTGTGCCAGTGCTTCCTACATTGCAGTCCCCGCAGCGATGCGATTGACCGTGCCAGAAGCTAATCCAAGCCTCTACATCTCGATGGCACTGGCCTTAACATTTCCCTTTAATATCATTGTGGGCATTCCCATCTATTTCGAAATTATTCAGTACTTCTGGGTGTGACGAGTCACAAGGATTCCAACACGGTAACACCTGATAGCTGGAAACCTAGCGTGTTTACACATCAGCATCTTTAAGCAGAGTCTCGATTGTTTCAGTAGATAATCCGATCTGCAAGTATTTCGGGTTGTCAGGGTTGTAGGGGCCCTGGAGTCGGTCAATGGAAACAATCGTTTCCTGGTCATGAACCACGGGAATATCCGGATCAAATGCGGTTGGTCGCACCAATGAGCTAGAGAATCCACGAAAGATGACGACCTGATCGTCTTCGTCTTCACCATCTGTTGTTGTAGTGGCCAACAACACTTCACCAGGACGTTTGAGCGTGTATTGCTCTAGTCGAATCACTAAGGGATGAGGTTTCATGCAAGATATTGATGATTAGTAGAACATCTGCTGGTGTGGGGCAAACCCAACATCAATAACTATCCTAAATTGAAGTACCTTTCAGTTGCACGAGTGCTCCATCGAGTTGCTCTAGCTTTTGACGCAGCGTAGGAGAATCTTGGACTGCAAGGATACGCTTGAGGCGATCGCTCATCTGTTGATGATGTCGGAACGTCGTTTCTTCATCACCACGAATTCCGTATCGACGCCGCTTGATCTTCTCCTCAGGCAAACAGAAAAAAGCTCCCCCGTCTCCATAATGAACACAGCCTTCTAGCAAATCAAAGATTCGAGCATTACCCGTGATCATTTCTCGATGACTCACACACCCATACACGTGCAGACTGAAAAATGATGTTTCTCCTGGATTGCCCATTTGATGAATGAGGCTATTATCCACCTCATGAATCATCCCTGGACGATAGTGTGCAGGGTATCGAGTCGTCAGCCCCCCCTTTTTATACTCATAAACATAGTGATCGGCTCTCCCAAAACTTTGAACCGCTCCCCACTGAGCGCACCCGTGGTCATGAATGGCACTGTAATCTCCAGGTGCCCACGACATCACCATAATTTCAAAATATCCACCATGAAATACAAGTTTTCGTCCATAGCTATCGCTCACTGGATGAGAGAAATCAGCCCAAGGAATTAAATCATTTGCTGAAACATTGGCTCTCTCAATGCAGCGCTTGACTGATAATGGTGAGAAAGTTTTGCTTTGACTTAACAAGCTAATAAGCATTTGAATGCTGGATGGAAAGTAATAGATGTCTTGTTTTTCTATATTCTTTTTTTCAATGATAGCTGGGTCAAGTTTAGCGCTAGCAGCTTTATGAGTATGGATTTGAAGCATTCAGCATCCTCAAGATAGATGAATTAGGAGAACATGAAATTGGTCTCTTAATTGATTCAGATTCAGTCTTTTCAGTAATCAGCAAGTAGACCTAAATAATGGAGGCTCCGGAGTTCAAAGAGCCCAACTCTAAGATCAAGAATTTGAGGGCAGTTATGTCTAGAAACTGCCTCAAAAACTTATCTTACTTATTTAAGTCTATTTCAACGCATCGGTTTACAGCTTAGAGGTTTCTTAGAGAAAACTATAATTTTCGAATCTTAAAATCAAATGAATATCTCTCTAGTACTCTCTTTCAATAAGTCAGGATACATTTAATCTTAAGTTCATAACGAAGGGATAACAGAATAAACCTTTTGTTCTGTTATCATGAATTTCATTTACAAGAAGCAGCTCTAAAATTTATTAAAGATACTATGAGTTAGGTGATAAGAAATACAGCTTATTTCAATATTTTTCCTAAGATTCCGAATAGATTAGTAAATAATTGGAATCAATGTGTAGCAGAGTAAATCTACTCTTGAAATGTCATATTGATCCTCTAAATACCTTTTCCCAATATAGGTGCGCTATCTGATTAGTGTGAAGTTCGCCTTATGATCGCACCTCCATATTCACTGATTTTAAGAGAAAGGCATCATAAGAAAATTCTGGTTTCTAGTTTCTTGGAAATCTATATAATGCGGAGTTTAAAGAGGATAATGTTGGGGCCCAAAATCTAGTTTGTATTGCAACTGTGTTGTGCCCCATAGCACTATCACAACGAATGACTGTAGTCATAACAAACACTGCATAATCGCAACGTCGTACCATTGGTTACGCATAAAACCAATACGTTCCTGAATGCCGACCAGCTCAAATCCAAACTGTTGATGAAATCGAATGCTGTTTTGATTAGACGCAACAATTTTGGCAACAATGTGGCGGTAGTCAAATTTTCTTACTTCATTCATGAGCGCTGTTTGAAGAGAACGACCGTATCCCTTTCCAGACTGGGAAAAGGTAAGGTAAATTGAGGTCTCACAACACACGTGATAACCTGGGCGATCGCTATAGCGTTTGACAATTCCCCATCCGATCACGTGATGACCCGAATGTTGTTGATGCTCATTTAGATCAGGCTCAGCGGCTATCTCACCGACAAGCAGGAGCTCACGATCGGTCATTTTTTCCACAATGGTTTGAATATCATTGGCTGAATGGGGGCAATCGTCCATTGTGATTCCCCCATGGGCGATCGCCTCGTTGTAGATATCGGCGATCGACTGGAAATCTCTGTCTTCTGCTGGGCGAATGATCATCATCGATTGCTGAGTTACAGCCGACGGCTCTACTTCTGTGGAACTGGAATGTTGCATCAATCATGGCCTCAAAGACATGTCTCTAGTGAACCCTTACGATGCGCAGTCCATCTGTGTTGGATATGACATCGAAGAAGCTGGACGACGAGCAAATGTAATCATCCAATCGAGCAACCGCTTCATAATGGGTTCTCCAGTCAGAAGTTCTAATCGAGCAAAACCGCCAATATTTCCCGCATTAATCTCACTAATGCGCCATGTACCATCCTCATCCATCAAAAAGTCATATCCTAGGGTATGTAGGCCGAGTTGTTGATAATGATAGACAGTTTGATGAATGGCGTCGACTTCATCAGACGTGATATCCGCTAACGTGCACTCTCCATCTGCACTCACGTTATTTACCCAATGACCGCTCTTTGAGCGACGAAGATAACTACCATAAATTTCACCATCAACGACAACGACTCGCTTATCTCCTGCATCCACACGATTCAAATAGCGATAGAACTGAATTGGTTCGAGCCGTTCAGGAGATAAATGCTGCATAACTCCAGCAAATGACTGAAACGAGCGCGTCCCAGATAAGATGTTATTGACCTGAAACAGGTGATGCTCATACCAAATTTTGTACACGCCTCTCCCGCCACAGCTATTGTGCTGTTTTGCGACGATGACCTGATGACGGTCAAAGAAGGCTTGCGCCTCTAACCAACTAGACGTGATTAAAGCGTCTGGAATGAAATCTTGAGCGATCGCCAACAGGAAGTCTGGCTTCATTTGCTCATGCTTTGAGGAAGGCCGATTAACGAATCGAGTCCATGCCTCCCATGAGGACAGCTCATCAAGATAGGCGGGAGGAAAGGGTTTAAGCGTACGACAAAACACCAGGTCAATATCGATGAGTGAGATGGGCGTATCTGCGCGATCGCCCAAACAAACAAAAGCATCATATGGTAATTCTCCTGAAGCCAGGGCAACGTTGAGTCGAGGAAGTTGTCCTGCTGCCTGAAATACATTAGGAACCGGAACATGATAAAAATTGACCCGCGTATCCCATGACAGATGCTGATAAAACGTCGGGACATCTAGCGGTGGGCGACTGTAGCGGGTTGGGTCACAAATGCTGAGAATGTTCATGACGTGTGTGGAGTAAATTCAAAAAGCTCTGCTATCGTTGCCATCCGTCCGATTAAGACAGAATAGGCAACCTCATAAAATTGAGAACACTGATCCAGCTCTCACGCAAACGCGAAAGGTCTAGGCTTCCAGACGTAATGTTCACAAAGTAAAATAATTCTGACAATAACTCCTCATCATCTCCTGAAACCAAGGATGGTAGGTTGATTCAGAACATGTATCAGATTGGCCTAAATAAGATTCATTTGAGAAGCAGATTCAATCACAAGATGTAGCAATTGCCATCTTGCTCAAGCTAGGACATATGCTGATCAGTCTTCACGATCGATTAGACGCTTATTTTTTCATCATTTTCAACACAAGTATCATGTCATGCTTTTCTGAGAGAACTCTGAAGACACCGCCAGCATCTGCACTAGGTTTCCTTAGAGTCTAATGAGCATCATCGGATAAATATCGCTTTAGCCATTTAGACTGGGACACCGAGTATTATTCAATTCCCAAGCACACAGCCAAATGGCTTGCCGTCTTGTCCGAACGGAAGTGGCGACAGCTACAGCAGGGTATGAATATCTTAATCGGGGCCGATATCAATCCGCTGAGCGATCGCCACTAACACGTCAAAAAAGGCATCAATGTCTCTCTGTTGGGTTTGATTGTTACAAATCACCAATCGAAATACGACGCGATCGCCAATTCGCGCATAGTTCACCATGGCACGCCCATCGTCTAGCAACGCTTGCCGCACCAGCAGCGTCAATTCATTCGCAGTGTAACGAGTTCCTTTCGGCAGATATTGAAAACAGAGGTTGAGAGCCTGACGAGGAGACACAAGCTCAAGTGACTCGTGCGCCACAATAGTTGATTCTGCATGGGTTGCGAGATCAAAATATCGATTAATCAACGACTCCCAACCGCGATCGCCCAAATGCTTCCAAGTCAGCCAGAGTTTAACCGCATCCACTCGACGCCCGCAGTGCATCGTACTTGGCCCCAAGTCAACTGGCTCATCATCGGTGGCATGGAAGATATAGTCGGTTCCATAGGTTGAGAAAGTCTCTAGCATCGCGCCGCGATGCCGCACCAGCAACACCGAGCACGTGAGCGTCATGCCCATCATTTTGTGGGCATCCCAAACCAGTGAGTCTGCCTGTTCAGCACCCTTCATCAAATGTCGATGGGTTCGACTGAGCAAGACGCTCGCGCCCCATGCGCCATCAACGTGGAACCACAGCCCCTCGTCCTGGGCGATCGCTGCAATTTCAGGAAATGGGTCATAGGCTCCCCGAACGGTTGTTCCTGCGGTCGCTGCGACAAAAAATGGACGAGCCCCTGACGATCGTGCCTTTTGAATTAAGCGTTTCAGCTCAGCAACGTCCATTTTTCCCTGATCATCCACAGAGACAGGCCAAAGCTGATCGGTCCCTAGTCCCAGTAAATGAACAGCCTTGGCAAAGGAATAATGAGCATCCGCAGACACAAACGCAATCAGTTGAGGAGCATGTGCCATGCCCTGTTGCTTCAACGTTGGAATCGCATAATGACGGGCGATCGCCAATGCCATGAGATTGCCGTTGCTCCCTCCTGTGGTGAATTGTCCTTCTGGATTTGAGAATCCAACCAGTTTCCCCATCTTTGAAACCAGCGTTTTTTCAATCAACGTGGCCATCGGAGCCACCTCATGGGTGTACATGGAGGTATTGGTGGCACTGGTGAGCACATCACCTATGAAGCATGGAGCTGTGAACCCACCCCAAAGCTGATTGAAATACATCGGGTGCGATGTTTTCACTGCACAAGCGAGATAGTTCGCAATATCAGCCTGCAGCTCCGACAGCGGAACGCCATGGGTAGGCAACTCAATGGAATAGCGATCGCGGAGTTCTGCTGGATCAAGGTTTTGAGTAACTGGTTTCTGATTGGCAGAATCTTGAAAGAACTGCTCAAGCTGGTGAAGCAAGGCAGTGTAATCAGATGCATCAAACATGGGTACTATTTCACGCTCGTACAGCACATTAGTATAGAAGCCCAACAACATGAGGCTCATATTTGTGGGTCATGGTCATTTGGTAAGAACCGGCAGAGGACATGCCTGCAAGTGGCTGAGAAACGGTGGAGAGATGCTGACGTGTTCGCCGGTTATCACATGCTCCTGCCCAGCCCTAACCACGATCTTGCCAAATCCTAACGACAAGTAGTTATGGCGTTACGCGCTCAACCCAAACCAGTATTTTTGAAGAAAGTCTCACGGAGCGCGGCTTTCCTCAAAAATACATGTCCAGACCTGTATGCGTATGGCTATGGAACTGATGCAGTTGAACTTTGTCGCGGGTTGCGTACGTGAACAAACGTTCCCGAATCTCAGACCCTTATATGAAATGCAAAAATCCAGTCAGTCCGTAAAATTCATGAAATCTTTGTCTGGAGATGACTGGATTCACACCATTTAATGATGAAGTCCCCTTTATGATGGGGGTTCAACGTTTGCGACGAACCGCGTTGATGAAGCAGAGGATGTGCCCTGTGATGGACGCTGACTACGCGCTAAATTGGATTGACTCACTTGTCCTCGATAAAACCGGACATCGACTCAGTGATCTCCAACGGGTCATTTTGCAGCAGGTATGGCAAGGACGAAAATATTTCGATATTGCTGTCGATTACGGCTGTACAGAAGGCCACGCAAAAGATGTTGGAGCACAGCTTTGGAAATCGCTATCTGACATCCTAGGTGAAAAAATTACCAAACAAAATTGTCGGTCGGTTACTGAGCGATGTTTGAAAAAGGCTCGGTCATTCAAACGAAAATTAGGCAATACATTTGAACAATGGGGCAAGGCTCCAGCCTCTAGTCTGTCTGATTCTGCAGTGCCAAATCCATCAAGTTGTTTATCATTTGATGGCAGTCAAGACAGCATCAATGCAGCATTCATTGGACGAGACGAGGCGATCGCCCACGTATCTTACCTATGTGATGAGGGCCACCCGTTAATTGTCATTCAGGGCGAAGGGGGTCTTGGCAAAACTACGCTCGCGCAACAGTTTTTTTCTCATCACTCATTCGACGCCGTACTCGAACTTGTCATCTCAACTGATCCAGCTACTATTACCCCAGCAGAACATGTGGTCGATGAATGGCTGAGGCAAGATCTAGGAGATGAGCCAGGAGCTGATTTTGGCATTGCATTAAGTCGTCTCAAACGACACTTGCGATCGCGATCGATTGGGGTCCTCATCGACAACTTAGAACCCGCGTTAGATGCCGATGGGTGTTTCATCAACTCCCATCGTAATTATGGCGAACTCCTGAAGATATTGAGCGATCGCCGCGTCCAATCCATCACGCTTGTTACCAGTCGCGATCGCCTGTGCGAGCCAAGTCTCACCCTTAAGCACTATCGGCTTCCTAGCCTCGAACTGTCAGCATGGTCTACGTCGTTTAACTATCGTCAAATTACAGTCTGTACCGACACCTTGAGAGAAATGCACCGAGCCTACGGCGGAAATGCAAAAGCCATGGGCCTTCTGTCGGGTGTCATTCAAGAAGATTTTGCTGGAGATATGAACGCCTACTGGCAGCTCAACCAAGGCGATTTGCTGATGGCTCCTGGTCTACGAAATCTCGTCAGCAGCCAAGTGGATCGGTTACAAGCACTCGATACTGATGCCTATCGATTGTTTTGCCGCATGGGGTGTTATCGCTACCAAACCATTCCCTATCTTCCAATCGAGGGAATCTTCGCTCTCCTTTGGGATGTGCCAGCTCACCGCAAGCATCGAGTCTTAACTGCCCTCAAAAACCGATCCCTGCTAGAAAGTCAGAACGGAAGTTACAGCCTTCACCCTGCGGTACAAACTGAGTCGATCGCCCGTCTCCGTGCGTCTCCCGATTGGGAACAAGCCCATCGAGAAGCAGCTACCTTTTGGACAACTCGAATCGAGCGAATTAATACTCGACGAGACGCTCTCCAAGCCTTTGAAGCGTATTACCATTACATCGAAATCGATGATATTGATGCAGCAGGACGGGTGATTCTCACTAGTCGCATCAATCGATGGAATCAATTCCTTCCTCTCGGCAGTACGCTGTATCGATTTGGCCTTGTGCATTCTACGTTTGATGCAGTTGCCTATGTCATTCAGCAGCTAGAAAGTCAGCCCATCAAGCCGCCTCAGCTGGGCGAACTTTACAATATTTGGGGCGACATGCATTGGATTCAAGGCCACGTTCAGGCTGCGATCGCCTGTCAACAACAAACGATTGAAATTGCAGATCAACAGCTCCAAGCGCATCACACGGTTCCGCCTAAAGCATCTCTACTCGACGAAACACTCAAGATTGGTGAACCCCATCCGTTGCAATCCAGCACCCAACAGCTTGATCCAAGCCATCGATTGTATTACTTAAAAATGTTAGCCATCGACTCATCACTCAGTCTTGGACTATACAACATCGATTTGTGGGAGCTTGACACTGCGGCGCAACAGTTCGGTCAGGTGATTCACCAAGCTCAGCAGACACGCCACCACGCATGGGCTGAAAAAGCAACCGTCTGTCTGGCCCTTGTTCAGGCCTATCGAGGGCAGCGAGCGATAGCAATGAGTCTTGCCGATCAAGTCCGCCAGTCGCTCCTCAAAGCGCCCAGTGATTCGGTTGGACGAGCGGCTTACTTTCTACAAATTCTGGGTCGCGCCTATGGAGCAATCGACGAACTCGACCCCGCAGCCACCCTGCTCAACCGGGCCTTGTCAGCTGCTGAGACCGGACACTATCTGCAAATCCAGGGGCGCGCGCTCAGCGGATTGGGGGCGATCGCCCGCCAACAGCATCAATGGGATACGGCCATCACCCATCACACAAACGCCCTTCAGCTTCTCGAATCCATTGGTGCCGTGTGCGACCTAGCAGAAGCTCATGTGCAGCTGGCCCTTACCTATCAGCATCTGAACCAAGAGACCAACAGTCATTTCCACTACGAATCAGCGATCGCACTCTTCCAAACGATGGGTGCCCTGAAACAACTCGAACGTCTACTCATCTTACGAACTGAGCCATAGCTGTTTTTAGGCACAACTTGACAGTTCAAATTCATCGACTGCCTTAAACAATCAGGCTCTGCTAAAGATCTCACTTTGATTAACCCCTACATTCTCTGAAGCGAGAGGATCATTTAAACAATAATGGTGAAGCTTGTTCTATCAATTCTCTAAAATCCTGTTACACATATTCCCTATCTCTTCCAGAAAAGTTGCATTTTAGAGAAACGGCATTGGACAGATTCAATATTGTTTTCGCACGTTTAATCTGCGTACCCTAATCCCAACAAAAGGAATGTGAAGAGAGCCATAGACATTGCGATGGCTCCGAAGCCACTACCTAGGCTAAGAAGGCGTTTAATCGGCTGTTTTTTATGCAACCATGGCCAGATTGCAACTGCAAGTGCGAAGATCGTAGAAATGGCTGTAAAAAGCCACCACAATGTTTCAGCTACATTGAAGCTAAGCGCAAAAATCATGTTGAGGGATAGCCAACAAAGGCTAAACATTCCCACACTACTAATGAGGCTAACTAGGATCTTGGTGGCATGATTCAGGCGACGCCAAACTAACAAGGCAGTTGCCAGAGTTGTTGTCAGACCAGCCGCGATCGCGACTCCCTGGTTAAGCAAATCCATGGTTTCGGGGGTCAAGCCGTAGGCCAACCCAGTACTATAGCTCATCCGATTTAAGAAGAATGAGACGAGCGCATACATGCCAAACCCGTGGGCAAGGCTAGCAAAAGCCTTGATGGAGCGCCCTGGATATAGCCACGCGAGAAACGCGGCAGCAAGACCTGTTCCCAGAGAGAGTATTGAACTAATCTGAAATAGGCGATCTTCACCTAATTGCCTAAGGACATTGATGCTTTTGTAGTCGTGTTGAATAGCCTGTAATTCTTGGGAACTGAGTTCCAAACCTTCAATCTCATACATCTCTGCCAAGATTGGAGCGTAGTTCATGCCAGTTTCTTGACAGCCAATGGAGCGGTTATCGTACTGAGCACGGCAATTACTGAGATCGTATAAATAGTCACTCCCTTTCTGCCAGGTGAGGTTTAGGGTACGGCTTTGAAGTTCTGTCTGACATTGGAACGCCTGGTCGGTTTCCGCACAGGTAAAAATAGGATTTGGTAAGTAAATCTTGGAACTTTCACCCAGATTGATGGCTAGGCTGGCAAAAGGGGCATTTGTTGGTACGTTTGGTGCGTTAGATAGCAGGATAGCCAGAAAAGCTACGACGATTACAATCCAACATCCAAGCAATAATCTTGATAAGAATAATATTGTTCGACGCATGGGGCTTGCTTCCCTACAGGTTTAGATGTTTAAGGTGATTTTGCTGATAGTTAAGAAGTTCCAAATAGTGGGAACTTTACAGCCAACTTTAATTAACCCTTAGCATCAACACAACTTGAAATTGGATCAAATCTTCCGGCTTCATTGAACTTTATTTAATGGATAAAATACACTCTGACCAGGATAAATAAAATCGCTCAAGCGTTCGCTACAATAGCTTTGAAGACTAAATTCAGCGTCGAGCAGCTCACTCAAAATAAGGAACTCTAACGTTGCAAGGGATTTCAAAAATTGATTCATCCCAGGAATCAGCACCGCTCGAAAAACCGTTCAACTGAGTCAGTCATAACGAAGAGATAGGAGGAGTAACCACGAGTTGGGCGCCCAACTCCTCTATTTCTCAGTGAACGTTGCCAAGTCGTATTTTTAGAGTCACAGATGGTTTTCATAGAAACGATACAAGGTGGCAACAACTGTGTCTATTCAAAACTGGAGTCATGGTCATGATCAAAGCATATGCGGCTCACGAAGTTGGTGGCAGGCTCGAGTCGTTCGAGTATGACCCAGGCGAACTTAAACCCGATGAAGTTGAAATCAATGTCTATTCCTGCGGCATCTGTCACAGCGATCTCAGCATGCTGAATAATGAGTGGGGCATGACCCAATATCCGCTCGTACCTGGCTATGAGGTTATCGGTACGATCAATGTCGTTGGTCGTGATGTCAAGACTCTAAAGATCGGACAGAATATCGGATTGGGGTAGTTTTCAGCGTCATGTACTCACTACGAATGGGGTCTCTCTGGTGACCACAATCTGTGCTTGGCGGCTGAAGGTACTATTGTTTGGACGCCATGGTGGCTTCGCGGATATCGCCAAATGGCTCGCCGTCTTGTCCTAACGGAACTGGTAACGGCTACACTATCGAACCCAACTACCAATGAGGCAAGATCTATCCTTGCTAGATCTTGCCTCATTGGTAGCTGTCTTTTAGAGACACAACTTAGCGAATTTTACAAAGGGCCTATGCCTTCAATTCCTCTCCAGCACTTTGATCGAGGAGCCAGATGCATTCACCGTTCGGTTGAATCAAACGTGAGGGATAGAGTTGATGGTCACCCGATTCAGCAAAAACCTGAGCAAGGGCAGGGCGCTTATTTTCGCCTGCCACGAGAAACATCACACAATGGGCCTGATTGATGAGTGGTGCAGTAAACGTAATGCGAACACTATCGCCCTTATTGCCGACCGTAACGAGGCGATCGCCAACGCCTAACGCCTCCGTATGAGGAAACAGAGACGCAGTATGTCCATCATCGCCCATGCCTAGCAGGATAATGTCGAACGCAGGAAATTCACCTGAGCCAACACTAAACACGCTTTGAAGCTCTTTCTCATACTGAATGGCTGACACGGCAGGATCAACGTCTGTCGTTGGAACCGCATGGATATTGCCAGAAGGGATATCCACTTTATTCAGCCATGCCGTCCGGGCCATCCGTTCATTGCTATCGGGGTGATCAGCCGGAACGTAGCGCTCATCTCCCCAAAAGACATGGAGGTTGTCCCAAGGCAAATCTTGTTCGGAGATCGCCTCATATAGCGGTTTCGGGGTGCTGCCACCAGAGAGTGCCAGGGTACAGATTCCGCGTTCAGCGATCGCTGTTTTGATGCGCTCAATCACCAGTTCAAGCGATCGCTGAACTAATGCGGGTTTATCAGCCAAAATTTCTACGGTACGAGCCATGGGCGTTCCTTTGGTGATGTGAACAGACGTATGACAGGCGCTCAACCTGTTGTTGATTGCAGATTAGCGCCAATTTCTCACAGCCCAATAGAATTCAAGAAACGCTTAATTTCATATCGATCCGGCTCAAATAGAACGCATGCGTTTTAGGTGGTAACGGGCGCAGTCCGCCACCACCCAAAATGCACTAGGCATAGCAAGTGCGTAATTCTTGGCAAATTTTGGCCTATTCGATTTCTTCGTCATCCATCGTCAACGGTCGCCAAGCCGTGGGATACTCCCTTCCACCCGTTAACATTGCTCTACCCTAGTAGAAGACACTCGATTCATTCCACATGCGGCGCTTTACTCAACTATTCCAGGAAATCGACTCCACAACATCGACGAATGCAAAGGTAGCGGCCTTACAAACGTATTTTCAAGAAGAAAAACCCAAAAATGCCGTGTGGGCCCTGTACCTCCTACTCGGCAAGACTCGAAAACGCACGGTGACCTCGACCGTGTTAAGGAACGTGTTTCTGAACCTTTCGGACCTTCCAGAGTGGCTGTTTAAAGAATGCTACGCGCATGTGGGCGATTCGGCTGAAGTCATTGCCCTGCTCTTGCAGGACCTATCGCTAGAGGGAGAGTCGGCCTCTAGTATTGAGCTGCATCAATGGCTCGAACAGATTATTCCGAAGATCAAAGACGCTGAAACAGACGAAGACGTGCATAACCTGGTCATCTCCTGGTGGACCTCCCTCGACCCCACAGAAATCTTTGTGTTGAACAAGATTCTGACTGGAGCCTTTCGAGTCGGGGTTTCTGGCAAGTTAGTGATTAAAGGATTGGCGGCGGCCTCTGGCGTTACTGAAGCCGTGCTGGCACATCGATTAATGGGCGACTTTGAGCCAACCGTTGAATTTTTCGAGCAATTGATGAGCGAAGAGGGCACTGAGCAGGCTCCAAGCCAACCCTATCCGTTTTTCTTAGCATCACCCCTAGATGAGGAAAAATTCAGCGCTGAAACAATGCCTGACTGGCAAGCTGAATGGAAATGGGATGGCATTCGCGCACAGATTATCAAACGACAAGGGGAGGTGTTCATCTGGTCGCGGGGAGAAGATCTGGTCACTCACCAGTTTCCAGAATTAGAAGAAGTCTTCCAAACGCTGTCAGACGGGTATGTATTCGATGGAGAAATTGTGTGTTGGGACAAAGAAGGAGAGCGCCCAATGCCGTTTAATGCACTGCAAAAACGGCTGGGTCGAAAACGAGTCACTAAAAAGTTGATGGCAGAAAATCCTGTGCACTTCATCGCGTATGACTTAATTGAGCGAGAAGGTCAGGATATTCGAGAAACCCCGCTTGGCGATCGCCGTCAACATCTTGAAGCCCTGATAGAGGCGATTCATTCAGCAGAAGCTCACGACGAGAGTGGTGCCAATCAGCAACCTGAGTCACCGCACCGCACGAGAATAAGCATCACCGAATCCTTGGAATTTGAGACCTTTGACGACTTGAAAACGCTCAGAGAGCGATCGCGAGAACAGGGTGCAGAAGGCTTGGTCATTAAGGCCCTCAATAGCCCCTACTTGGTGGGACGCAAGCGGGGCTATTGGTGGAAATATAAGGTTGAGCCGATGACTCTTGATGCAGTGTTGATCTATGCTCAGGCCGGCAGCGGAAAACGGGCCAACTTGTTCACAGACTACACCTTTGCCCTATGGACAGAAGGGGAGCAGGAACGAGAACTGATTTCGTTTGCAAAAGCCTACTCCGGACTGGATAACAAGGAAATTGACGAATTGGATCGCTGGATTCGACGGAACACAATTGAGCGATTTGGCCCCGTGCGATCGGTCAAACCAACGTACGTCTTTGAAATTGGCTTTGAAGGCATTGCCGAATCTAGCCGACACAAATCGGGCATCGCCGTACGCTTCCCTCGAATTTTACGCTGGCGAAAAGATAAACCTATTGAAGAGGCCGATACATTGCAATCCGCAATGGAGCTGCTGCAAAACTACGTTTAAGTGCACGGTAGGATGCTCAGCGTGATCGACGAGAGCCTCCTGCCTTCTTATCTTCGTTGAGTTCAACAATGAGCTCCTCTAAATCTTGACTCGTCGCTTGATAGACCTCACCGCAGAAATGGCAGGTCGCTTCGGCACCATCGTCTTTCTCAATCATGTCGCGCAACTCATCTTCCCCCAAAAGCTTCAGTGCCCCCAACATTCGGTTAAAGGTACAGCCACAGCCGAATCGAAGGAGTTGAGTATCGGGAAATATCTCAAGGCCCATGTCGCCCATCAGATTTTCAAAGATTTGCGGCAAGGTCAATCCTGAACGCAATAGAGGAGTGAACCCCGTCAGTTCAGCCACACGAGACTCAAGCGTCTGAACAAGCGCCTCATCTTGAGCCGCTTTTGGCATGACTTGGATAAGAATGCCACCTGACGCAGTAACACCACTAGCATTCACAAAAACACCCAAGACTAGGGCAGATGGCGTTTGTTCAGAGCGCGTGAGGTAATGGGTAATGTCGTCACCAATTTCGCCTGATACCAACTCTACGGTGCTGGAGTAAGGATAACCGTAGCCCATATCGCGAATCACGTAGAGAAACCCTTCACGACCGACGGCCTTCCCAACGTCGAGTTTTCCATTCTCATTCGGCGGCAGCTCAACATCAGGATTATCGACGTATCCCCGGACCGTACCATCTAACCCTGCATCAACTAAAATTCCACCTAACGGTCCATTGCCTTTGATGCGAATGTTCACCCGTGACTCTGGGCGTTTCATGCTGGACACCAGGAGTAATCCGGCTGACATGGTTCGGCCAAGCGCAGCGGTCGCTACATAGGAGAGGTTGTGACGTCTACGGGCTTCGTCTGTCAAATGAGTAGTGATGACGCCAACCGTGCGAATGCCCCCATCTGCTGCTGCTGCTCGAATCAGTTGATCTGCCATGCTTAAAAAAACGCAATATTTACTTTTGCTATTGTACGGTGTGCTGATGCGGAAACTAGGCGTTTCATCGATTTGAGTTCGATGGATCTGAGTGTGGTAGCTGTGGTCAATCTTGTTAGACCTAAGGTGTTGTTAGAGAGGATGCAGCGTGCACCTCAATCTTGTCGTCAGCTGAGTATGGCAAATCCATTAACGTCCTAGGGAGGTCTACTTTACCAGTGCTATACTCGTGCGCACGGTTTCCTGCATTATTCTCTCTGGACTATCCGCCTCTCTGGATCATCCGCCAGTTGCTTTGAATACGTTGAACCCCTTTTTCTCACGCCTTGAGGGCCCATGTTGTCGAACGATTCTACGTCTGATTCACCCACTCCTAATGGGCGATCGCCATCAGCATCAGATTCAACGAGCATGAGTCACCGTACTGAACCGTCTCAGCACACGAGTGACCCAACGAGCGACGGTGAACGAAAATCTCGTTCGGCTGCACCTCAGCCTCAGCCAACGAGTTCAAGCCTTTCAAAATCACTGCCATCATCGCCACCCAAGGGTATTTCGATTCTCGTGGCTCTTGGTGTGATGGGATTTGGGCTGCTCCTGAGAATTGACTGGCTTGGCTTGGTCGGAGCTGCGACGGTCCTTATTCTGTCTCTACGATTGTTATGGGTGGTGTCAGCTCCCGTCGTTAAAGACATCATTACTCCAAAGCAGCAATCCTTTGTTGTTGCCCTGGTAGGATTGCTGGGTGCTGCCCTCGGGTTCTTAGTCGTCACTGGGTTGCTCGACGAATTTTGGCGCTGGCTCAGTGCGCTTAACTGGGAAGCCGTTGGTGCACTGGGGGATGTTTTTGGAGCCATTGGACAGATTTTGATTGCCATCCTGGCGGTGTACATCGCCTGGCGTCAGTACATCATCTCGAAGGATCTAACGATTCAGCAAAACACCATTACCCAGCAACAGACCATCGATTCCTATTTTCAAGGCATATCCGAACTGGTGCTCGATGCCGAAGGCCTACTCGAAGACTGGCCCCAAGAACGAGCGATCGCCGAAGGACGGACGGCTGCCATTTTAGGGAGTGTAGATGCTGGAGGAAAAGCAAAAATTATTCGATTTCTGTCGCGGTCTCGCTTGTTGACTCCGCTGAAGCGCGATCGCCACCTTGGGCGTGCCATGTTAGACGGTATGGGTGGTTATCAAGAAGATCGAGACTATGGTATTCGGGTCATTGACTTAGGTGTGATGCTGGCGGCAACCAATCTCATTCGAACCGATCTGCGGTGGACTGATTTAAGTGATGCAAATTTTGTTCGTTCGGACTTGAGCGATTGCGACTTGGTCAAGGCTAATCTAGCCCGCGCAATTCTGTATGAAACAAACCTAAGAAATGCAGATCTGATGGGAACTCGTTTGTTTTATGGGAACGTCAAAACAGCGAGTCCCCGCACGCGCGCTGACATTCCCAACTATAAAACAGGAGAATTTACTGGAGCCGTCATCGAAAACGCAGATTTGTCAGGTGTCCAGCGATTGTCTGAAGAGCAGCACGAATATTGTTGCGCGTGGGGTGGGGCAAACACTCGCAAAACCATCCCAGGGGGATGCAGCGGCATTCCGAATAAGCTGGGACGGTGATGCGATCGCTTATTCTCAATGAGGAATAACTCGTGAGGGATTTCTATTGTTCTAACAGCAGTTTGCAATCAGAATGAATCATCCTCAGAATTACTTTCATCGCTCTCATCATCGTTGACATTCTGATTCTGAAGCCCTCGATAACGCCTGCGTGCCCCTCGATTTGGGTCTCGAACTCTGAAGAAGCCCATCTTGAGATCTCTGGCTTGGCCTTCTTGCTTGTCGTCTGCTAAACCCAACTGTCCTTCAATTTGCCGCCGAACCCGCTGCATCAACACGAAGACGCGTTCCGCATCTGGCTGGGCAACATCTTGAGACCCCTTCGCATTCCACCAGGCTGAAATGAAACCGCCCCCGAGTCCACCCAGCACACCCAAGGCGATCGCCACCTCAACGGGGTAACCAGCAAAAACAAAGACGATTAAGAAGACTAACCAGCATTTGAGTGCCACATTTATCTTCAGCCATTTTTCCATAGCACTGTGACTGTCACTCTGATTTCAACAGACGATAGACGATGATGAACATCATGTCGAGTGTAGCGCTCCTATTGACTTATAGCTTTAGCCATTTAGGCTAGGACACCAAGTATTATTCGGGTCCTTGGCGCATCGCCAAATGGCTCGCCGTCTTGTCCTAAGGGAACTGGCGACGGCTATAGTTCAGTAGCCACCCAATCCGCCAAGAGAGCCGTCGTATCGGTAGTCGTATCCAACTTCAGCACATGAGGAACCTCTTTAGGCGTGAATTCCTCAAAAATTTGCTTAGGAACGAGGTCAGCGGTTGCATCGGCAATATCTCCCGATCGCTGCTGCACGCGCTCCAGCCGCACATCCATAGGAGCATCACAGTAGATCACATGAATTGGAATGTTATGCGCCGATGCTTGGGCGATCGCCTCGATTCGTGGCTGCACTCGGTCGTATTTCGCATCTAAAATGACTGAATATCCAGCATTCGCTAATCGAACGCCCAGCTCCGCCAGGTGATGGTACGTTTTTTGAGTCATGTCCGGCGTATACATTGCATCATCTCCTCGCTGATTCAATGGGATACCAGCAAGGTGCTTTCGAACTGCATCTGATCGAATCTGTACAGCGCCTAATATTCCAGCAAGATGCCGTGCAGTGGTGCTCTTACCTGAACCGGAAAGCCCAGCCATCAAAATCAGCCTGCCTTGTTTGGGTTGCGCATAGTTCCATGCCAACGTGTAGTATTTTGCTGCTCTGTCGCTGGCTTGTGCCTTTGCGCCCTCATCGACAGAAGGGTCGTCAAGCATAAACGATATGACCTTTGCTCGGACATAGCTCTGCCGATTCACATAAATCGGCAACACCTCTAATCCTTCCCAATCCCCCGTTAGCTCAACGTAGGTATTGAGAAACGCTGCGCTCAAATCCGTTCGCTGCTTCATCTCCAAATCCATGATGATGTAAGCGATATCAAACATCACATCAACAAACCGGAACTCTTCGTTGAACTCAATGCAGTCAAAGAGGTGCAGCGTATGATCCCAGTAGCAAATGTTACCTAAATGCAGATCGCCGTGACATTCACGAACCCATCCATCGCGAACCCGACGCTGAAATAGCTCTACTTGCTCAGCGAAAAAGGTATCAGTGTAGGCGCGAGTTTCATCAAATTGCTGCTGAGTCTGTGGGCCTCCAATATAGTGCTTAGTCTGTTCATAATTTTCGTCAAAGGCGGCACGGATCGATTCGACGGTGCCAAATGTCTGGATGTAGTCATCTGTGTAGGACCGCTCATGAAACTCAGCAACGGCGATCGCCAATTCATGCAGCAACGGTTCCGATAACTTTCCCTGCTCAAATAGGTAGTCCAGCAGGGTGTTTTGCGGAAACTGTCGCATCTTCACGGTGTACTCAACTGCCTCACCTTGCCCATTCAACTGAAAGGATGCTCCAGATTGGGTAATGGGCAACACTTCAAGATAAAGAGCAGCGGCTCCTCGCTGATTTAGGCGCAGCTCTTCGGAACAAAAATGCTGTCGCTTGTCTAGCGTCGAGTAATCCAAGAATCCAAAATTAAGTGGCTTTTTGACTTTGTACGCATACTCGCCGGTCAACAATACGTAAGAAATATGAGTCTGCAATAAGCGGATTGGAGTTTCAACCGGATGAGGATAAAACTCAGGTCGCTGCATGTGTTGGATCAATTCTGGGAGCGAGGAGTCCGCCATAGGTGTGATTGTTAGCCTTTTTAAGTCACAGCTCGAAGGAAAGGATGTATTGGACGCATTGCGCACCCAAAATCCTCATTCCTTCATCATATAGCCGTCGTCAGTTTCGCTAGGACAAGATGGCAAGCCATTTGGCGATGCAGACGAGAACCTGATAATACTTGGTGTCCTAGCCTAAATGGCTAAAGCTATAAATTTGAGAAGTTTGCCCGGTTGTGTGGAAAACCCAAAAAAGCCAGGAAATTGCTCCTGGCTTTCATGGTTCAATTTTCATGAGTCCTGAAACTCAAGCAGCAAGAACTTAACGTTGAGCCTACCCAGCAGCTTCAACAACTTCTGGTTCTGATTCAGCCGACTGAGTTGTTCTTGGTGCATGGATAGCAGCAATCGTGCGCTTTGGATCTAGAGTTGGCTCGGCACCGTTAGGGAGTTTGAGGTCACCAATATGCAGCACGTCACCAACTTTCATATCCGACACATCAATCTCAATTGATTCAGGAATATCGCTTGGAGCACACTTCACTTGAATTTCAGTCAAAGTTGTTTCTAATGTGCCTTGTTCTTGCTTGACCCCAAACGCATCACCGACAAAGTTCAACGGAACCGTGACTTCCATTGAATCTTGAGCCGCCACTGAGAAAAAGCTCAGGTGATAGAGACTGCCTCTCGCTGGATGCGTATGAACCTCACGCAAGATTGCCTTTCCTGACCAAGACTGATCGGGGACGTTGACCTGGATCAACGTATTATTGATTGACGCTCGTCTCACAATGGTTTCAGCGTCTTTCGCATTAACGGTCAAAGCGACAGATTCTGCACCCTTATGTCCATACAATGCAACAGGAATAAGTCCTTCGCGACGGAGTGCTTTCGGCTTCGCGTCTTTTGCACGGGTTTGACATTCAATTGATAGTTCCATGACAACGTACTCAGTTCAATAACGACAAATAAAACTAAAGCTTCCTGAAGCGGGCGATCGCTAGTCAACAGTTCCAGCGGCCTTCCATAACAGCGACACCGATGAAGGTTGTCCTATGGATGCAGACCTAGATCAACAGACGAAATAACAAAATGCTAAATCATTGGACAACTTTCATTCCCTGCGTCCTACGACAGACCTCTTATGACAATGGAGCATGCTGCAAAACATCATTATCTTGCAGTAGGGCGCGCTTCGGACCATGAATCGGGTCTTCAACAATAATAGTCTGGTCTCGACTAGCCCCCAACGACACAATGGCGATCGGCACCTCCATGAGCTCCGCTAGGAACTTGAGGTAGTCTAGCGCAGCACTTGGCAAATCTTCCAGCGTTCGACAATGCTCCGTCGATTGCTTCCATCCCGGCATGGTTTCGTAGATGGGCTTACATTGAGAGAACCGATAGGCGTCTCCAGGCAGATCGCGGCATGTTTGACCGTTGAGATCATACGCCACACAGACCTTAATCTCATCCATGTCGTCCAAAACATCCAGTTTAGTGACCGCCAGACAATCCAGGCCATTGATACGAACAGCATAGCGACCAATCACAGCATCAAACCATCCACACCGCCGTTGCCGCCCGGTTGTGGTACCAAACTCTGCACCGCGATCGCAGAGCTGCTGACCGATAGAACCATTTAACTCGGTTGGGAATGGTCCTTCTCCAACACGAGTTGTGTAGGCTTTCGCCACACCAATCACTCGATCGATGATGGTTGGTCCAACCCCTGCTCCTACACAGGCTCCACCAGAAACAGGATTTGAGGAGGTGACATAGGGATACGTCCCGTGATCTAAATCAAGCAGCGTCCCCTGCGCGCCCTCAAACAAAACGTTGCGCTTTGCTTGAACCGCTTCGTAAATGCGAAGCGACGTATCTGCAACATAGGGTCGCAGCCGCTCGGCGTAGCCCTGATACTCTGCTACAACACGAGCTGGGTCGAGTGGAGGAATCCCGTAAAGCTTATCGAGGATGGCATTCTTATATTCAATCGTCCAATGAATTTGGTCGCTCAGGGAGTCCAAATTCATCAAGTTTGTCATCCGGATTCCAGTCCGCTCAGACTTGTCAGCATACGTTGGACCAATGCCGCGCTTCGTTGTGCCAATCTTTCGAGAACCTCGACGCTCTTCAGATGCCTGATCAATCAACCGATGATACGGCATGGTGACGTGAGCAGACTCGGATATCACGAGGTTATTGGTTGAGACATTGAGATTTTCTAATCGATCGAGCTCATCAATCAATTCTTTCGGATCGATAACGGTTCCCGCACCAATAATGCACTCCGTATCAGGATAGAGGATGCCCGAAGGAATGAGGTGTAGCTTAAATGTTTGATCTTGAACGACAACAGTGTGGCCTGCATTGACGCCACCCTGATACCGAACAACGACATCTGCCGATTTGCTAAGCAGATCCGTTATTTTTCCTTTACCTTCATCGCCCCACTGGGCACCAATCACAATGACGTTAGCCAAGAGTCTATCCAGTTTCAAGAGTTTTCCAAACCACAATTATCTATAGGTTTAGATGCTTATGTCAAGCCTTGGCGTGTGAGCCCCAATTAGCAGTAACTGCATATTGAAGAATTTTGAGCAAGAATGTGTATTAAAAATTAATACTAAGTTTCAGAAAATCTACTACTATAGATAGCTAATACTCATCTTTGTAGTTTTAGCCTGTTTCGATTTGAAAGTCGCTTTGGCTCAAATCTTAATCGGGGCAGTTGTATGTCCATCATGAGAAGTCTGTTTTGGTAAGAAACGAGCGATTCGTTTTTATCGTTAAGACTTGCTCAATGCTTATTGAGACCGAGGTAGAGCCAGATGATGGGGTTAAGGCTCTAAATGTCGACGGGTCGATTCCTAATCGCACCGACTATTTACCCTCTGATTACTCTAGGACCGCAATGATCTGTTGTTGATCATCGATGCTCCTATCATCTGCTAGATTCGCTTAATTGTTCTGACGCTTTCTTTAGCCTTACTGGAAGGCAAACGCCTTCCGGTAAATCAATGTTTTATCAACAGAATGCGATCGCATTCTGGACTGTTTTTAATACCAAGTTTTCATAGTACATCAGCACGCCACAAGAGGAGCTGTTCTCCCTTTGTGGCCGCTTATCGTAACTTTTTTAAGCCGTTCCTAATTTCTTATTCGCTACTCATCAACAATCAGGAGGCGCTATGGCCCTTTACGCAGAATTACATCGTCACTTAGGTGGATCGGTTGTTCCTCGAGTGTTGTGGAGATATTTTCATCGCAGTGGTAGCCCACTTGCCGACAAATTTCCAAACTACGCTGAGTTTGAGGATTTCTATACTCGACCCAGAAATACGCTCGATGAATACCTAGAGCTACATACCCTCGTTGAAGGCGTTCAAAGTGAAGCAACGCTACCGTACTTTGTATATCGTTTGATGAGGGGAGCCTATATTTTTGAAAACCTAGCCTATCTGGAGTTAAGGTACACGCCATACCTTCGCACGCCTGATCATCTCAGTCAAACTGAACGCATCGACCAAATGGTTCAGGTTGTCCAGACCGTCAGTAAGGCCAGTCATGTGGGTGAGTATCCCATCGTCATGAGCCAGATCCTCTGTATGCACTCTCGACTGCCTTATGAAGTCAATCGAGCCATTGTAGAGTTAGCCGCTCAGATGCAGCCAGATGTTTGTGCGGTTGATTTAGCGGGAGGAGATGGACATTATGCCGATCGTCTTGAGGAGTTTGTTGAACTCTACGACTATGCGCGATCGCTGGGCTTGAAAACAACGGGTCACTTATACGAAACAACAGAGGGCTGTTATCCAGAATTACTCCCATACCTAATGCGGATCGGACACGGCATTCAGGTTCCCCTTAAGCATCCAGAGCTTCTGAAAGATATTGCGGCAAGAGGGCAATGTCTGGAGGTCTGTCCGACAACGTATATCAAGACCGGTACGCTTGAGAGTATTCAGCAGCTCAAAATAGTGTTTGAACGATGCTTCGAAGCGGGTGTTGATATTGCAATCTGCACAGACAATGCTGGACTTCACAATGTGCGATTGCCATTTGAATATGAAAACCTTCTGACCCATGACATCATCAGTTTTGAACAGCTCCAACAGTGTCAAACTGCTGCTTTTCGTCACGCCTTTGCATGGCCCTACGATAATCACCCAGCGTCCATACTAACTAACGCCCTGCAAGACACTACTCATCCATCAGCGGTTGAGGCGAATCAACCAGCTTTAGCCTAACGCCATAGCCGAGCACTCATAGAAGCTAGGCTGACTGTGCAGTCAGCCTAGCTTCTATAATTTGCTGTATACACAAATCGGATTGTTTCTCTAAGAACATCTGCGGAACGATTAACAACGCTAATACGCCTATGTTTAGCGTCCGTCGCTGTCTGGAAAAGCCGTCTGAGAAACATTCATGTAGGTCCTAGCATTTCCCAAAACTAATCACTCACTCACCAGACCATTGCTACGTATTAATCGCTCGCCTTACTAGAGCGTAAAAGTGGCGACACGCTAATTCAGGATGCTAGATTGTCAATAGCTTTGAATTAGTATTCTAACTGTTAACTGAAAGGGATCTAAAGAGTCTGATTCCAATCAAAGTTTGACTGGCCTCTCTGAGTTAGAGAAAACGGTTTTTACTGGTTGATACGAATGATTGATATTCTGTAGCCCTTCTTAGATAGCGATTAGAGATGATCCTTCAGGCTTCGAACCCCAGAGTTTTTCTATAGGGGTCGATTTTGGGGTATTCAATCAGGGGTATCCAATTCAGTAGAATCACGATTGTCATTGAGTTGCACACTGCCAAATAGTTTATATTTGGAATCCACACTGAATTAGTCTGCCTGGGGGCCTAATCCTTTCATACCCTCTATTCAATCTAAGAATGGTTGGCCTCGTGTTCTCCAGACTAAACGAATAGGTCCTTGTTTTTATCGATGGATTCTGTAGATTTGTTGTTCCTGTCTCTGGTTTCGAGCTGATGACGCTGCCAAGCAAGTCTTCTATGCCACCCACCCGACCAATACTTCCGGATACTGACTCTTTTCAACCCAGCTATCCATCTCAAGATTCACTGGTTATGGTGCAAGATGAGAGTGGCCATTGCTTATCCTTTTATTGGAAGGATGCCAAGCAGCGTGGACTCTCTCTGACAGACCTTCAGCTGGGTCAATTTAGTGACAAGTTTCGTCCTGTAGCGATCGCCACTTACCTAAATCGCATTCGCTACGTTCTCAATGCCCAGGCTCCTCTACAATTTTCTTACCCTTTCTGGTGCAATAAACAGATTCTACTGTTTGACCTGACCATTAGTCCGATCTTGATACCAGGGCGTCAAGCCTCTCAAGTTACGGTCATTGGTCAATTTCGCAATGAAACGACAGAAGAAGACGCACAGGCGTGCATTAAGGACTTAGAAGCACCTCAGTCTCCTATCCTTCTCAATCGATACCAAACATTGTTGACCCAGGTTGCATGGAACATTCGCCGCACCTTAGACCTAGACACGATTTGGCAGCACACCGTTGATGGCTTAAGCAAGACCCTGGGGGCTGACCGATGCTTGCTCTGCTCCCATGAAGCAAGTGGGCGATCGCTAAGGGTCGTTGCAGAATATCGCCGACCTCATCTAGAGTCCATGCTTGGGCAAGCACTCCGTACGGACTCAGAGCACATTCGCCATGCCCTGGAAACCCTCAAGCCCATCGTCCAGTTTCCAGATACAGATGGAGACGCATCGTCCATTCTGACAATGACAACGTGCTATCAAGATAGACCCAACGGCCTAATCATTGTCTACGCACCAAAGCAGTTTCGACTGATTCATGATGCAGAAATGGATCTGATTCAAGAGTTTGCAGATCAGGTTGGAACTGGAATTGCCCACGCAACATTATTTGCAGAAAGTCGAGACTTGGCCACTGAGCTTCAGCAAGTCAATGATCAAATTCGACAAAAGCACCAGGAGTTAGAAGAAGCCCATCAACAGGCAGAAGAAGCCTCTCGCGTGAAGAGTGAGTTTCTAGCTAACACCTCCCATGAGTTGCGCACGCCCCTAAATGCAATGATTGGATTTCTTAAGCTTGTTCTGGATGGGATGGCCGATGACCCTGAAGAACAACAAGAGTTCATTGGAGAAGCCCATCGATCGGCAGTGCACTTGCTGAATATCATCAACGATATTCTTGACATTGCTCGAATCGAAGCCGGAAAGATGCAGCTGGAAATGAATCCAGTAAATTTGGAGGAGCTGCTAACCGATGTTGAAAACTTTACTCGAACTCAGGCAGAGCAGAAGAACCTGCGATATGAAATTCAACTGCCGGCCACCTATGACCAGGTGATTTTGTATGGAAACTACCAGCGGTTGCTACAAATCTTGCTCAATCTCGTTGGCAATGCCATCAAGTTCACACCCGAGGGAAGCATCACGATTGCCGCTGAGATTACTGAACGTGAAGGCGACAGTGAAACAGGTTTTGCCAAAATCAGCGTTGCTGACACCGGCATCGGCGTATCGCTTGCCGATCAAGACAAACTGTTCCAGTCATTTAGCCAGATTGAAGGGTCACGCACTCGGCGCTTCGGAGGGTCGGGGCTAGGGCTCGTGATTTCGCAGAAATTGGTCGAGACCATGAACGGCATTATGAACTTCTTCAGTATGGGAGAAGGACTCGGCTCAACCGTCGCCTTTACAGTCCCGCTCTACCAAGAGCCCGTTATGATTGACGCTCCATCCGGCGAAATGCTAGAGCTCCTTGAGGAATGAGCGCAGATACCTGTTCTTGAATTACTCTGAGAAACTATTCGTTTGAAGAATTGGCTGTACATGCTTATTCGCTGGGCGATCGCCTACACCGATGAGCCAAACATATCCAGTTGTTCTTCCCCTTCTGAAACGCGTCGTTTAGATTTCGAAGCCGATTTCGACGGCTTCTGTCGAGGCACCTCTTTTACCGTTCCATTTCTATCGCCGTTCTCACCTCTTAAACCCACGGCAATGAATGAATGTTGCTCGATTTGCCCCATCACCTGCTTTGCCCGCTGAATCACAGATGCTGGCAGTCCTGCTAATCGACCGGCTTCAATGCCATAGGAGCGATCAGCTCCGCCCGGGCGAACCTGATGCAAAAAGATAATTTGGTCAGGCATCTCTTTTACGGTCACCTGATAGTTCGCTACGGTCGGTAGAATCGCGGCAAGCTCGTTCAATTCGTGATAATGGGTCGCAAAAATGGTCCGGGCTTTGATGTCAGTCACCAGATATTCGGCAACAGCCCATGCAATGGAGAGCCCATCAAAGGTAGCCGTTCCTCGACCAATTTCATCAAGGAGCACAAGGGAATGCGGCGTTGCATGATTAAGGATGTTGGCGGTTTCATTCATTTCCACCATGAATGTGGATTGCCCAGTCGCTAGATCATCCACGGCTCCAACCCGAGTGAAGATGCGATCGCATACCCCGAGGGTTGCCTGTTGCGCAGGAACATAACTGCCTACTTGAGCCATGAGTTGAATCAGTCCGACTTGGCGGAGATAACAGCTTTTTCCGCTAGCGTTTGGCCCAGTTAGCACGACTAGATCGGGCGCGTTCACATCCTGTGGTGAGGCTTGACGCTTCTCAGAACCTAGATGCGTGTCATTCGGCACGAAAAATCCAGCCGGAAGGGACTGTTCCACGACGGGATGTCGTCCAGACTCAATCTCAATATCACGAGTTTGGGTCAGGGTTGGGCGAGCATACCCTTGGTAAACCGATACCTCAGCTAGCCCCGCCAGCACATCGACAGCAGCGATCGCCCGAGCTATCTGTCGAATTGGATCGGCGTGACGACTCACCTCTTCTCGCAGTCCGACAAAAATTTCATACTCTAATTTATTGATGGCCTCTTTAGCATTGAGAACACGGCTTTCACGATCTTTCAATTCATTGGTAATGTAGCGCTCCTCATTGGTCAGCGTTTGCTTGCGAACGTAATCATCGGGGACCTGATCCACCTTTGATCGAGAAACGCTGATGTAGTAGCCAAAGGTTTTGTTGTAACCCACACGTAAGGTTGAAATGCCGGTGCGATCGCGCTCAATGGCTTCTAGGTTAGCAATCCATTGCTGATCATCTTCAATTTGGAAGCGCATATCATCCAGCTGGACGTGAACATCCGCTCGAATCAGATTGCCTTCCGTCAGGGAGAAGGGAGGATTTTCAACCAGAAACGTATGCAGGTGGCGTCCTAAATCTTCAAGCTCAGGCGGAACCCGCTGTAGCGCCTGCAAATACGGCGATCGCGCGTTGGTCACCAGATAGGCTAAATCAGGTAGCTTTTCTAAGGAATCAGCCAGAGCCACCAAATCCCGTGCATTCGCTGTTCCCGAGCCAGCTCGTCCGGTCAACCGCTCCAGATCATAAATCTGCTTCAGCATCAGTTGAATGGATTGGCGCAAAGCCCCGTCTTCAATTAACTCTTGCAGCGTATCGAGTCGTGCATTGATGCCATCTACATCCAGCAATGGTTGCAGTAGCCATCGCCGCAGCGCCCGCCCACCCATTGCCGTAACCGTCCGATCAAGTGCCCAGAGCAGCGATCCGTGAAAGGTTCCATCTCGACAGGTCTGCGTAATTTCGAGATTACGACGCGTCTGATGATCGAGCACCAAGTATTCCGTCATCGAGTAGGTACTGACGGGATGGAGCAAGATCTGACTTTCTTTTTGAGTTTCCTCTAAATACTCCAGCAAGCCCCCTGATGCGCGCACCGCCAGAGGCAGTCGCTCACAGCCGAGTCCTTCAAGCGATCGCAATCGAAACCGCTGAAGCAACCGTTGTCGAGCTTCAATCTGGGTAAACGGAGCCTGGGGACGCAGGGTATAACAAAAGCAAGGGGGAAGGCAATCTGGTAAATGCTCAGAGCGATCGCCTGGACGCAACAATCCACCCAGATCTGGAGCGTTAGTTGGCATCAACACCTCCGATGGCTGAAGCCGCATAAGCTCTTGGGTCAGCCCATCTAGCCCAGTCGATTGAGTCGTGAGAAATTCTCCGGTCGATACGTCCGCATAGGCCAGCCCCCAGTGATCACCCGCAATTACCACTGCCACTAAAAAATTGTTTTCTCGGGCATCCAGCATCCCATCTTCTAAAACGGTGCCAGGGGTGATGACACGAGTAATGTCGCGCTTGACTAACGGTCCCTGTTTTTCAGCTGGATCTTCTACCTGATCACAAATAGCGATCGCATATCCTTTTTCAACTAACTGAGCACAGTATCGTTCGAGGGCATGATGCGGAATCCCTGCCAGCGGAACACGCCCAACATCCTTTCCAGCTTCCTTACTTGTCAGAACGAGTTCAAGTTCATGGGCAATGGCGATCGCATCTTGAAAGAAGGTCTCAAAAAAATCACCAATTCGATAGAGCAACAGTGCGTGAGGATACTCATCTTTAATCGCCACATACTGTTGAAACATCGGCGTCAATGCCTCTCGCTCCACCTCACGGTAGTCGGCATAACGCACCGTATGTTTCATTAATCGTTCTGGCAACTCTTTTAACAAGTGTTGAGGAGTATCAGGTCGTGGAGATTGAGCGTGATTGACCATATCCAGTGAGAAAATCCAAGCCACAGCTGAGATGTCTCCTCAGAATACGTGAAGTCATTTGAAATTGGGCTTATTCGTTGAGTATTTTTTGCAAATTGAATACTCTCAGCAGAGATAATGTGTGGCCCATCTGAGCACCATCAATTGAATAAAGCAACACGCACAATTAACGCATTCAGCAAGGGAATTGCATTGCGCCCATTGTTGTTTTTTGTGATAATCATTAACAACACTTGATGTCAATTTGTTAAGGCGCTCATCTCCATGACTGGATTTATTAAAGGACTGTTCAGACGCAACCAAGACCCGTCGGGCAACAATGGTGGATCGTATTATCTCAAACCTGATGATGCAAAAACCTTTGGCGATATTGACTACATGCGATCCTCTAAGACTGTCAAGCGGACGTTTCCAAAGGGTGATCCACAGATTCGTCAAATCTCAGCCACAAAAGAAGAGAATTTGAGTAATTCCAACGCCAGCACATCTTCGTCCTCTTCGTTTGGAACATCGTCGTCGTTCGGTACGTCCTCATCGTCCAACACAACATTTAACCAGCCTTCATCCAGCTCATCATCCTTCACTCCAAAGAAAGAAGAGACCGCGCGCCGTGCTCCAGACTCGAATATGGACATGTTCCGAAACATGGCGAAGGAAATTCGCAAGCGCTAAGTCATACTTAAAGTCTGGGTATAGCTGTCTAGGCATTGCTGATTGATGGGGATGATTCTTGATCTTGATTCAGAAAGTCTGTGCAAGCATTCATTCTGAACCTCATCGGTTCCAAAACTTTTTCATTTCTTAGAAAACACGGATAAGTGGTGCTTACTTTGCATGACAAAAGTAAGTACCACTTATCCGTGTTTTGTATCAAAAGGCAGCAGATTCAGCACATCGCTCAGCAAGGTTCAACAGATTTTCAGAGACATGTCAAAACGTTGCGAAATCTAGTGAGATTTTGAGTCGCGGATATCATCAGGAATACGTTCTATTCAGGGCGATCGCCCAAAATTCGCAAACCGCTCGACTGCATATCCTGTTCGGAATAATGCAGCTCTGATGCTGATTTGGATTATCCGGACGTGAAGGATATAGTAAAGGGACGTTACGATGAGTGCGTGTGTACTTCTATGAAGAGAGTGCCGATGACCATTAGACCCAAATTTCACTCTGAATTCGAGAAGGTTGAACAGCGCGAAGTCGATCTTGCCGTGTTTCGTCGGGCTAAGACGAATCATTCACTCACGTTGCAGTCACGACCACAACGATCAACCTCGGGTCTTGCCAAGTACTCATCGCTTTCATCCAACATTCGATCATTATCTGCAATTGAGCCTTTGAGCATCGAACCGATGCGCTCTGGAATTCAGGCAAATTCGTTTGGTGGGTCAGCCTTGACCTCTCCTCAACACACCAATCGTTCAAACCAAAAGGAAAATTCTACTTCCGTTAATGGAATTACCGTTCTGCCATCGAAATCACCATCTGTGCCGGTGCGAAAGCAGAAATGGAAGATGCGACCTCTCGTCAGTAGTGTCGGGGTTCTCAAGTGGGGCACGATGACGGTGACATCGGCTCTTTTTATTGCCATGTTTGCGGTCTATGGATGGACCGTCTCACTTGAACAGCGAGGAGCAGCTCTATATGAAGAGCTGACTGAGCTACGCGAAGCGGAAAAAGGCATGCGAAACATGACGAAAGGGCTTGCAATGGAAGCTGCAGCCAAAAACGCAAATGATCAGTATCTACCGGGACGGGGAAGCATTCTGTCATTGACGGCCGCTCCTCTGCGTCCATCTGTACCTGATCCAGAAGACGTTCACCCTTCTCAACCTCAACGAATTGAGCATCCTCGCGGATATTAACGCTAGCTAGACAATTGATGAATCACTGATCCTATCCATAATTAAAACGTTTGCCCCCTTAAGACTTTTTGCCCCTTGAGACAACGTGTCCATCTCCTCTAGACGACGGTATCGAACTCAATCTCGACGGCGATCACCGGCAGCTAGTCGGAGGCGATCGCCCCATTTGTTGCCTTCTCAAACAACAAGTATTCGCGGTCGGCTTGTGGTGGTGTGGTTGATTTTCATGTTGGGGTTAGCAGGGTTGACCGTTAATTTGTTTCGATTGCAGGTCATAGAAGGCGATCGTCTGCGCAGTATTGCAAGAGAGCAACAGAGCAGTACCGTCCAATCATTTTTACCTCGCCATACCATCACGGATCGAAACGGTGCCGTATTGGCGCTTGATCAACCCGTTTACGACATATATGTGCATCCGAGGCTATTCACCCAAAGCTCCGATCAGGTCGCGCTTCAGCTAGCCGAAATTTTAGATTTGCCCATTGGAGAGCTGCTCTATCGATTTAGTCAATCTGACAGCGGAATTCGGCTCGCCAATCGAGTCGATTCATCCGTCGCTGAAGACATTCAGAAACTTTCCCTCAGCGGCGTTGATCTTGAACGTCAGCAACGCCGCTATTATCCTTACTCCAACGTCTTTTCACACCTGATTGGCTACGTCAATATTGACCAAGAAGGTCAAGTTGGCGTAGAAGCGACCTACAACGACCGATTAGTCGGTGCTCAAGACTCTTTTGATGTCGTGCGGACAGGCCATGGGGATGTGTTACCCCGGAGTCTATCTCCTGATCGAATTCGAGAGGAGCAGCAAACGCTCCAACTGACGATTGATCGGCAGCTTCAGCAAATGGCTCACGAGCGGCTACAGGCTCAGCTGGCTCAATATGGCACAGACAAAGGCGCCATTATTGTGATGAACGTCAATGATGGTGAAATTGCAGCAATGGTGATGGAACCATCCTTTGACCCCAACACCTATTTTCGGGCGGATCAAGATACGTTTCGCAATTGGGTTGTTAGCGATTCTTTAGAACCTGGCTCAACGTTCAAACCCATCAATATTGCGATCGCCATTGAGAATGAAGTCATTCGAGGAAATGAAACCTTCTACGATGGCGGCTTCATTCAAGTTGGCGACTGGGTCATCAAAAACTCTGATTTTGATCAGGTTGGCGGACACGGACAAGTCAGTGTCACGGAGATTCTCAAGAAGTCTAGCAATGTCGGCATGATTCAAATCATGCAGCGATTGACTTCACCCACCTATTACCGATGGCTCAAGCGTCTTGGCGTCGAACGCCAGAGTGGCATTGATCTGCCGGTGGAAGGAAACGGTAGTCTCAAGAGTTTTGATGACTTCACGCGAGGATACGTGGAAGCAGCCACTGCATCGTTTGGTCAGGGCCTGTCCATCACACCGATTCATCTGCTGCAACTTCAGGCGGCGATCGCAAATGGAGGCAAGCTTGTCACACCTCATGTGACTCGGGGACTGGTTGACAACACAGGCAATCTGTATTGGGAGCCCCCCTACCCAGAGGCCCGCGAGCTTTTCAATGCTGATACGGCGCAACGGGTATTAACCATGATGGAAGAAGTCGTTGACAATGGCACCGGGCGAACGGCCCAAGTTGAAAATTATCGCATTGCAGGAAAGACTGGAACGGCCCAAAAAGCCAGCACTAGCGGGGGGTATGACGAATCTGCGAAAATCACGAGTTTCGTTGGTATCTTTCCAGTTGAAGACCCAAAATATGTCATCTTGTCAATTATTGATGAACCAAAGGGAGAAAATCTATTTGGTTCAACCGTTGCAGCACCTGTTGTTAAGTCTGTCATTGAGTTTTTGATTGCCCGTGAAGGGATTCCAAGCTCTCAAAACTCACCCTCTCGACATCATCACTTCTCTGAAATAACTGCTCAAGAAACCATAGATATTGAATGAAGAAACAACAGTTGAATCCCTAGATAGAGTTTTGGACAGATGCGAGCCATCACCTATTTTTTGATATAGAATCTACATGGAGAATTAGGTGAATTCAGTGCCTTGAATTGTCTAACTTCAATGTATGCTTCACCTAAGCATCTACGCATCTGTAGCGGTGCAGAAAACGTGTTGAGTGCAAAATAGGTTTTGTTCGCAGAACCGTGCTTGATAAATGCGCATAACGCTATGAATGCGTTCTTCGATGGTTATCGAGTGGTCCATAGAAGGCTTTTAGAGCTTCTCACTCCCATTGATAAACTTTGTTGTTCACGAGCCCGATCCAATAGGACATTATGCTCAAGACTATTACTTCTACAATTAAGAACTGGTTTCCTGCTGAAGAGGTTCATGCACACTGTGATGGCCCTTGTGGTGTTTATGACCCAGCCTCTGCTCGCATTGCTGCAGAAGCGGTTGTTTCGATGACTAAGAAGTTAATCGATTTGGGCGCTCCTGATAGCGTTGAGAAAGCAAATACTTTCTCTCGGTTTGTTGCGGTCAAAGAAGAGCAAGCTCAGATTACAAAAGATGAGATTCTCATTCTGTGGACTGATTATTTCAAGCCTGTTCACCTAGAGAAGTATCCTGACCTTCACGATACGTTCTGGAAAGCAGCTAAGCTTTGCTCTGCATGTAAGGTTGAAGTGAGCCTAGATCATGCTACTGAGCTAATGGCAGCAATCGAAAAAATCCATCAGATTTTCTGGGCGACGAAAGAGCGTGACGTGAATTTCTACAAGGCAAGCTAGACATCGAATATCAGCGATTGCCTTTTTGCATCGTTTATTCGATGAATATCTTTAGTACATTGAATGGGGCGTTGAATAACGCCCCATTTCATATCAGAACCGCATCGCAAACGATTGAACCAGCCTACGATTTAGCCACCGTAGGCCATATGATATCTGCGTTGAATCAATAATGATATTGACCTGGTCTCGACGATAGAAAATAAGCGCTATGGTACGGATTAACCTAACAGGGCAACTAACGACTTTAAAAGATACTGATTTTGAAGAACTCATGGGTTGGGTAATGCGCAAACGTCGCCGTTTTAGAGTAACTGGATACTCAATGGCACCATTACTCAAGCCTGGAGAAGAAGTATTGATTGACCCTCTAGCTTACTCAGCGCAAAGCCCAGAACCAGGAGATATCGTTGTTGCTGAGCATCCTGAGCGTCCCGAGTTTAGATTAATCAAGCGAGTCGTGGCTGTTCTAGATTCAGGCGACTGCATTCTCATTGGTGACAATTCGTCTGAAAGCACAGATAGTCGAAATTTCGGTGCTGTACCGCCACATAAGATTATGGGACGTGTGACTAGTCGATTCGCTTCCTAAAACCGATTCATGGCTCGGATTCCTAAGCTAACGTTTGATCGCGGAACGTTGATTCTGCATCCTCCACCACGTGGAAAACAATGGATAGAATATGCAACGTGGGACGACCGAGTTGAACGGTTTCGTATTCCAGCAATCCATTACCGAAAACTCGTCGATGCGTTAGACGCTGAGTCAAACGTGTTTAACGATGATGCGCAAGCCTTTACATCCATCAGGCTTGCACCCAATGTCACAATGCAGCCCTATGTACATCAACAAGAGGCCCTAGATTCCTGGATGGAGTCAGGGCGGCAGGGTGTTGTTGTGTTGCCAACAGCATCAGGCAAAACATATCTGGCACAGATGGTCATGCAAGCAACCTTGCAAAGCACATTAATCACAGTGCCAACTCTTGATTTGATGCACCAGTGGTATGCCCACCTCAGTACGGTATTTCCTGACACAGAGATTGGAACATTAGGAGGTGGAGCGCGCGATCGCACATCGATCTTGATTGCCACCTATGATAGTGCGGCCATCCATGTAGAAACCCTCGGCAATCGCTATGGGCTACTCATCTGTGATGAATGTCATCATTTGCCCAGCGATTTTAATCGTGTGATTGCTGAGTATGCGATCGCCCCTTATCGTCTTGGGTTAACCGCAACACCCGACCGAACCGATGGCCGACATTCTGATTTAGACATGCTGCTGGGACCGGTGGTGTATCGTCGCACAGCCGATGAATTAGCGGGGCAGGCTCTGGCACGTCATGAGGTGGTTCAGATTAAGGTTAAGCTATCAGCCACTGAACGAGAGCGGTATGATCAGCTCATACAAATCCGCAATGATTTTCTACAGGATGCTCGTATCTGGCTGGGCAGCTTGCAGGGCTGGCAGAGGTTTGTAAAGGCCAGTGCACAATCAAAAGCGGGTCGTCGTGCAATGATTGCTCATCGGGAGTCTCGGGCGATCGCCCTTGGCACCGAGGAAAAGCTGCGAATGTTAACTGATTTATTAGCTCAACACTATCCAGCGCAGACGCTGATTTTTACAAACGACAATGCAACGGTGTATCGCATCTCTCAAGAATTTCTGATTCCGGCCATCACGCATCAAACTCCCGTTAAAGAACGCCACAAAATCCTACAGCGATTTCGAGAGGGAGCCTATCGTACGATCGTCGCCTCTCATGTCTTGAATGAGGGCGTTGATGTTCCAGCCGCAAGCGTTGCCATTTTACTTTCTGGAACCGGCTCAACACGAGAATACATCCAACGACTGGGCCGGATCTTACGCCGAGGCTCTGGGGATAAGGTTGCTCGACTCTACGAGGTTGTTGCAGAAGAAACGGCAGAAGAAGGCGTATCAAAACGTCGTAAAAAAGGCTCCAAACCCTCGTCAGGGTATCCCGTTCTTCCATTCCCCAACCCATCAGAGTCCTACAAAGTAGCCGATTCTGATGTCAATTCTTCAAAACCCAGCTATCCCCGAGGCACATCAAACCAATGATTTGAACAGATAGCGCTTTTATAGGGATACAACTGTTTATATCAAAGTTAGCCAGACGACCCGCCACTCACCGGTGGAATCAACACGACTTCATCCCCCTCATGAAGGACCGTCTCAGATTCAACGAACTGTAGATTAATGCCAAGTCGAGTTAACGATCGCCATTGTTCCAGTTCAGGCCGCTCGGCAATGAGGCGATCGCGTACCGCGGACACCGTAGTACCCGGTGCAAGTTCCATTTGAATCTCAGGAACTCCATAAGCGTCTTGGTAGGCAGCAAACAGCTTAACGGTTATCTTCACCCTTCAAATTCCTGCTAAGCAAACGAACATTTATCGTCCCCCAGAAGCCAAGATATGGCAATGCACTAGCCTAACTCTAAAGCGTTACTGAACCGATGGCTTTACTGAATCAGAAGTCTTTGAGCCCGGCAACGGTTCCGATGATGGTGCAGAACCATTGTTTTGAGGTGGAATGCTAACCTCTTGCGGAGCTTCCGTCGTCCTGACAGCCGGCATTGGAATTTCCTCAATTTCAGGTAACTTTTCGAGAGATAATCGTCCGGGAGTGATGCCGCCAGAAAGACGCCTCAATAGCTTTGGTCGCGGATCATGGAGCAAGTAAATGATGCGATCGCCAGGTTGCCATTCTTCAGCGGATTGAATGACCTGGAGTTGAGTATTGCGCTCTAACAAAATTGGGATGAGTTCCCCAGCCCGAGATAGGGCGCGCAAATGAGCCTGCTGAAACAACACTCCTGTAGCCCGTAACGTCGTTTCACCAAGCTTTACCGCTCCATCTTGAATGAAACTATTCCATTGCTTCAGCGGGAGCTTTTCGACAAAGGCAGATTGAATTTTGGTCGGAGAAGATTTTGAAGGCTTTGGCTGCGGAGAAGAAGCTGTCGGATTTGGCTCAGGTTGGGTTGACGTTTTGGATTCAACTGTCGATACGGCAAGTACCCTCGGAGGACTAAATTCCTCCGTTGCCCGCTGGGCCAAAACAACATTGACCTCACCATTGTTTGTCATGGCTAAAAACGTTCCAGAGGTGCCAAGGCCAGCTTCTTCAAGCACATCCATATCTAATGCACTACTCGAAAACACAGGAATGCCTTCTTTTTCAGCCTCTGCACACGCTTCTGGGTTTGTATCAATGATGACGACAGGTTCATCATTATCTTGAAAAAGCCGAGCAATGAGACAACTCAACGGGTTACAACCGACAATCACAGCTCCTGTTGCCTGCATAGAAGTAATCTTTAACCATCTGGCAACAAAACCCGCTGTCAAGCCTTGCAGCGCAACCGTCGAGATAATCGTAAGAAATACCAGTGCTTTGATCGCATCACCACCACTGATCCCTCTTTCGGTCAATAAAATGGCGAACAATGACGCAACCGATGCCGAAACAATACCTTTTGGTGCAACCCAGGCAAGAAACATCTTCTGACGCCAGTTGAGATCACTGTTCCATGTGCATATCCAGACATTAATGGGACGAACCACCAACATCAAGATCGCAACGGTAAACAAGGCACCTCGCCCCAGAGCAAAAAGGCTTGCGATCGACAAATCTGCCGATAAAAGAATAAAGAGAACCGAAACGGCTAAAATCGTCAGCTGACTTTTAAATCGACGTAGCAATCGCTCTTCAGGAATCGATGCGGCTCGCAACACGATGCCTGCGACAACCGTTGCCATAAGTCCAGATTCGCTGCGAACGAGCTGGGCAGCCTCAAACAACCCCCACACACCGGCTAAAACGACCAGGTTTTTTAGTTCTTCCGACAAGAAGCTCGCTTGCTTCAGAAAAAGACCTAGAGCCCATCCACCAATCGCACCAATGGCACCACCAATACTCAATCGCAGGACAAGACCACTAATTACTGAAACAGGGGCAGTATCGCCATTGAGGATGACATCTAAAACGACAACTGCCAAAATAGCGCCGACTGGGTCAACCAGTACGCCCTCACCCTCCAGGAGAGTAGACACCTTTCGGTCGACGTTAACTTGCTTAAGAAGGGGACCAATCACCGTTGGTCCGGTAACAACCACTAAAGAAGCGTAAAGAAAAGCAATTGGCCAAGGGAATTCGCTCAACCAATGAGCAGCCATTCCACCACCGACCAATGTAATCAGCGTGCCAATGGT
>JBCBLF010000069.1:1722-20577 GCA_038520475.1 Cyanobacteria bacterium J06627_8 | reverse complement strand
CAGTAAACACCAAACAAATCGCAAAATTAATTCGAGCGAGTGCCAAACGTGTTATCGCCTCAACGGATATCAATACGTCAACTCGTAAAGGCAACAAAGAACTTGACTTTATTGCAAAGCGTATGGCTGATGCACAACCCCTCACGCCTGCTGACGCTGAACAGCTTGGGCAAGCCTTGGGTGAACGAATCGTCGCTTTGTCGCAAAGTCTTGGTAGGAAAAATCTTGATCAAGGGGTTTTACATCAGCTCGCCGTTAAAGGTGATTTACCCTCTTTAGACGGAGCCGAAGCTGCTGGGAAAGCGGCATCTGCTAGTAAAAAGGGCCCTTCATCTGATGCTGCTCCGACTGTAGAATCTACCGAAGCTTCAGAACCGGATACAGAAGTGATTCAAGCGGAAGAGACTCCAGCAGAAACAGAAGATGAGAATGCCGAGTTAACACCAAGTGTTGAAGCTGAGGCTGAGATCAACGAAGCAGAACCCGAAGTCGAAGCTGAAGCTGAGGTTGATGAAACGGAGCCCGAAGCAGAATCGGAAATTGAAGCAGAGGTCGATGAAGCGGAACCTGAAGTAGAAGCGGAAGCAGAGCCTGAAGCGGAAGCAAAGGACGACGAAGTAGAACCCGAGGCTGACCTAGAGGCTGATACGGCTAAAGAAAAGAAAACAAAAGCCTCTGCTGCAGTTGAATAGGATGCATGGCCTAAAATTTATCGTAGGTGGCTCTACTGCACACGGCTAGACAACATTACACCTAGTTGTCTGGATAGGCGACGGAATGAGTTGTAACATCCCATCATGATCGTGTGAGCAGTCAGCCTTGACCTCTCGCTATCATGCACGTCTACCGTTTGACGATGACGATCTCGCGATCGCAGTGTGCAATTGCATTAAGCTCAGAAGTGGTGCTGTGGAGCGCAATGCGCTCCACAATCTTGTGCTTGGTCAACGTGCACCATCCATAAGTGTTGCGAAAGATATCGGATAGATGACTGATTTCAAATCAAAAAAAACAATTAAAGAAGCCTATCGAGTGAATGAGCCAAACCATTGGTGTCAAGCAGAATTGGCAAAATCCTCGAATTAAGCGCAATAGAAACTATTACTAGCGTTTCAACCACATGAGTTGCTTAACGCAATGCTAAGGAGGAGATATGCGAGCTGTGCTAATGGCGGGTGGGTCGGGAACTCGGCTGCGTCCACTTACGTGTGATTTGCCGAAGCCCATGGTGCCAATTTTGAATCGGCCGATTTCTGAGCACATTATCAATCTACTTAAGCAGCACAACATCACCGAAATCATCGCCACGCTCTATTATCTTCCGGATGTAATGCGGGATTATTTTCAGGATGGACACGATTTTGGAGTTCAGATTACCTACGCTGTTGAAGAAGATCAACCACTGGGAACAGCCGGCTGTGTTCGTAACGTGTCGGAATTGTTAGATGAGTCGTTTGTGGTGATCAGTGGAGACAGCATTACGGACTTTGATCTGTCTGCTGCAATTCGATTTCATCAAGAAAAAGGCTCCAAGGCGACGCTGGTGTTGACTCGTGTGCCTAATCCTGTAGAGTTTGGCGTTGTTATTACAGACAACGAGAACCGAATCGTTCGGTTTTTAGAAAAGCCATCAACAAGCGAGATTTTTTCAGACACCATCAATACAGGAACGTATATTCTTGAGCCCGACGTGCTGGAATATCTGCCAGAACATCAAGAATCTGACTTCTCAAAGGATTTGTTTCCCTTATTGCTGGAAAAGGGTGAGCCAATGTACGGCTACATTTCTGAAGGCTATTGGTGTGATGTGGGACATCTCAACATGTATCGGGAAGCGCAGTACGACGCGTTAGAGCGCAACGTTCAGTTGCCCATTCACTACTATGAAGAGCGATCGCCTGGTATGTGGGTTGGCAGCAATACGTACATTGATCCGTCTGCGATCATCACTCCACCCGTCATGATTGGCAGTAATTGTCGAATTGGAGCAAGGGCCCAGCTTGAGCCAGGGACAGTGATTGGTGACAACGTTACGATTGGAAGTGATGCTGACTTAAAGCGTCCTATCGTCTGGAACGGGTCTATCATCGGGGATGAATCTCACCTGCGAGCGTGCGTCACGGCGCGGGGTACGCGAATCGACCGTCGGGCTCATGTCCTTGAAGGGGCCGTTGTGGGGTCCCTGTCTACGGTGGGCGAAGAAGCACAAATTAATCCCGAAGTTCGCATCTGGCCGAGTAAGAAGGTCGAACCAGGTGCAACCCTCAACATGAATCTGATTTGGGGACAAGTTGCTCGTCGCAACTTGTTTGGGCAACGAGGTGTTTCTGGATTGGCCAATGTCGATATCACTCCAGAATTTGCCGTGCGACTGGGGGCTGCGTTTGGTTCAACCCTGAAACCCGGTGCTCAAGTGACCGTATCTCGCGATCAACGCAGTATTTCTCGGATGGTGTCGCGATCGCTCATCGCTGGACTCATGTCAGTGGGAGTTAATGTTCAAAACCTAGAGGCAACGGCAATTCCGATGGCACGAGCTGTCATTCCCACACTAGTTGTGGAGGGCGGTGTGCATGTCCGCATTCACCCTGCTCGTACGGACCACATTCTCATCGAGTTTTTCGATCCTCAAGGCATTGACCTTTCTAAAAGTCGAGAGAAAAAAATTGAAGGCGCTTACTTTAAAGAAGATTTTCGACGAGTACCGATTCAAGAAATTGGTACGATGACGTACTCCAGTCATATGGCTGATCGATACTCGACTAGCTTTGAAGAGCGACTTAATGTCGGTGCCGTTCGTAATAGCAAATCCAAAGTCGTCATTGATTATGTTTATGCGGTGTCGGGTGCGGTGCTGCCGATTTTGTTGAATAAATTTGGCTGTGATGCTGTGGTCTTAAACGCTAGCCTCAGCCAGATCATGCCCTCAGTTGAAGAGCGGGAGGTATTGCTGAATCAGCTCGGCCATGTGGTTGAAGCACTCAAAGCCAACTTAGGCGTTCAGGTTTCCGCCAATGGTGAACAGCTCATTTTGGTTGACGAAACGGGTAGTGCGATTCGAGGTGAACAGCTTACAGCTTTGATGGCACACATGATTTTGACGGCGCATCCCCGGAGTATCGTTGTGGTTCCAGTCAATGCGTCTAGCGCCGTTGAACAAATTGCCTATCGGCATGATGCTCAGGTCATTCGTACGAAGGTCAATCCAACGGCCCTCATGGAAGCCTGCAACACACATTCGAATGTGGTTTTGGGTGGCAGTGGTGATATGGGCTTTATTTTCCCTCAGCTTCATCCCGGATTTGATGCCATGTTCTGCATTGCGAAAGTGATTGAAATGCTAACGGTTCAGGAGCGATCGCTGGCTCAAATTCGTTCAGAGCTGCCTCGGGTTTGCCATCGAAGCATCACTGTTCGATGTCCTTGGATCGTAAAGGGGGCGCTGATGCGCCATATGGTCGAAACTCATCCGAGAGAACTCCTGGAGCTGACGGATGGCGTTAGAGTCTTCCGTGCCAATGACCCTGAAAGCTGGATTCTGGTTCTCCCCGATGCTGGTGAGCCGCTTGTTCACCTCTATGCCAATAGTGCAGAGCGTGATTGGACCGATACTATCCTTAGGGAATATCGAAACCGTGTTCAGCAGTTTGTTGAGCAAGAACAAGAGCAACCCGATGCGTTCAACTATGAAGTGGAGGTTGTGTCGTGATGGAATCTTGTTCTGGCCACAACCAGCGACGGTCCGTAATGCATCACCATTGGTTTTAATCTGGGGCTTTGATATGAGTAAGGTGGTGGTCATAATTAACGATAATGTCCAAGTTCAAAACCCTGTACTGCCTTTGATTCAGACAACGAAGGGAACTTAGAACTTGGATTTTGATTGTGTCGAAGTCATTCGGCGTAGTGTCAATTAAGGAATGAAATCGATGATCGGGGTGAGAACTATCAAGCAAGTCAAAACGCTGATGCAGAAGGGGCTTTGTTGGGCGATCGCCCTAGCATGGATTGGATTTACGACATCATCGTGTGCAATTCCTCAAGTGAATGCCGAAGATCGCCTTTATCTTGACCTATCGCTAGAGTATTTGAGCACCTTTGAAATGCCCAAACAGACCTTCAACGACACACCCGTTGGGGGTTTATCGGCGATCGCCTATGATCAGGCAAGCGATCGCCTCTATGCGTTGTCAGATGATCGAGGTCAAGGTGCCCCATCCCGCTTCTACACCTTGACGCTTGAGCTAGATTCAGCAACTCCTGACCGCCCCAGCCTCAAGGACATAACGATCGATCAAGTGACGTTTCTCCGAGATGAGTCAGGTACTCTCTTCTCACCTGGAACGATTGATCCAGAAGGGTTTGCGTTGACGCCCCAGAATACGGCAATTGTTTCGAGTGAAGGGGTTGCCAGTGAGGGGATTGCTCCATCAATCGCTGAATTTGATTTGACAACTGGCAAGCGGCTTCTATCGTTTCCAATTGCAGAACGCTATCTTCCTCAAACGATTGACGGAGTCGCGTCAGGTGTTCAAGATAATCGGGGATTTGAAGCACTGACTTTGAGTGCCGCTGGATCAGGGGTCGGGCGAATTGAGCCGTATCGCGTGTTTGCTGCAGTCGAAGAACCGCTTCTGCAAGACGTTCCAGTAGGGGCAGCTGATCCGACTGAGGCAACAGATTCAGAAACCGGCCTAGCAGAGTCTCCGGAACCAGAGGCTCCTGCTCCAGGCCGAATTTTGCATTACATCGTCAGTGATACTCAATCAACGTTGATTGCTGAACATCTCTATATGATTGAACCAAAGCCGTTTGGAGCATTTACTAATGGCTTAGTTGAGATGCTATCCATTGACCAAGCCGGGCATTTTCTCAGTCTCGAACGGTCTTTTGGCATTAATGGAAGTGGAGCCAAGCTCTTTCAGGTGGCGATCGCCAATGCGACCGATACGTCGCAAATGAGTCAAGTTGGATCGAATGTGGAGACCATTCAACCTGTTCAAAAACGTCTTGAGCTTGATCTGCTCGATCTTGACATCTATCTCGACAACTTAGAAGGCATGACGTTAGGACCGCGTTTGCCAGATGGGTCCCAAAGCCTAATTCTCGTTAGTGATGATAATTTCAACGACGAGCAAATCACCCAGTGGCTACTATTTCGAGTGAATGGCGACTTTTTGTAAACAGCGATGAACTCATTCACTTAGGCGCTCTGTCGATGCTCTAATTGTCGATATTGCGCAAGCTGCCCGATCTCTCTCAACGTATCCAGGAAGGCAAAGACTTGAGGCGGATGCAAAGCGGATGATAGGATGCCGACCCCAATCACTCGCTCAAGTTGACTGGGTAGGCTAAAAACCTGAATATTCTTATCGATCGGTTGAGCTGCGAGTCGAGGGAGGATAGCAATACCTAATCCCTGAGACACCATGCTGATGATAGTCGAGTCTTCAGTAAATCGATGCGCGACGTCTAATGGCCTGTCGTTTTTCGAAAAGTGCTTATGAACAAGGATGCTACATGCATCATTATCAGGCCCGAGAATGAGTGGGTGGTCGGCGACATCATCCCAAGTCAAGGGTTCAGAAAGACTCATCTCGGGTGGTGCAAGCACAATGTATTCATCTCGGAAGAGTTCCCATGTTTCAAATTCAGCGGATGTCGGTAGGCTGGTGATACATAAGTCAGCCTTCCCTTCCCGTACAGCCCGTTCAGTCGCAATATAGTCAGGGTTTTCAGTGATAACCGCCTGAATCGCTGGAAATTTTTTGCGAAATTGAGCGATCGCCGGAGGCAAAATGTGGGTAGCAACGCTGCGAAACGATGCAATGCGAACTTGTCCACCCTGTAAACCTTTAGTGTGCTGAGCCTCTTTCCCAATTCGAGCGAGAATCTCCATCATCTGCTGAGCATGGCACAAAACGCGCTCACCCGCCGGCGTTAGGGTTGCCCCGTGTCGTCCTCGAGACACCAAGATAATACCGAGTTCGTCTTCTAGCGTAGCGATCGCATGGCTGACCGCTGATTGAGAAATCTGAAGCTCTAGTGCCGCTTCACTAAAATTCTGGTGATTGGCAACGGCAATCAAGATCCTCAGTTGAGATAATTTGACACCCTCAAGATATTGTCCCTTCATGGGCTACCTTCCGATTGGTACTGTCACCTTAATCAAGCAAAATCTAGATGCGACGACGTGCGACTGATCCAGATTCTTTTTATGCTCAGGACTTACGTATTTCAAACAAGGTTCTGGGCTGTGAGTTGTTTAGGTCTATCTGTGAGACTCGCTATGCCCCACAGTGTCTTTGCTGTCGTTAACACAGCGCCACACTGCTACATAGAAAACCGTTAATCATCAATCCTGCACTGTTATCTTCCCTCAGAGTAGTCAAATTTCCTGAATTTGGGCGATTTAATTTTTCAGCGTTACTGATTCTCGGGCTAGTTTCGCCTGAAAGATGCTGACAAATTGTGTGGGGTTCATCCTCTAAATCAAAAGCAGCAACGGCAATTTTTCGCTACTCAACGTTTGTTGCAATGATGTAGGGCTTGCGCATTGTGTACGGTGAACCGGTGCCACACACAACTATGTTAAGTACAGACTTGTATAGCCTTCGATAGTTCTATTAGGACGAGACGGCGAGTCATTTGGCTGGTGCACCCAGGAACTGAATGATACTCGGTGTCCTAGACTAAATGGCTAAAGCTATGTAAACACTGGGGTTAAAGTGGGACTGCAACGGGTTCAATGACGCAAATGGCATAGGTTTCCATTGTTTTCACCACGATGGTTTCATCTCCTCGACGCGCAGTCTTACCCACGATTGAGATGACCTGCTCTGAATTCTGCTCTGTGCGAAACAAACTATAGTATTGCCCACCATAGGCGATCGCCTTGACGGGCTGTTCGAGGTCAGGCACTCGAATATGAACTGGCTGACAGGAGTCAGACGAATACAGAATTGTTGAGGAACCAATAGGCTGGTGTGGACGACCAGTCGAATCAACACTTTGAGATGGGGATGTGTTCAATCGGGCAGCAGTCGTTGGCCTTGCCAGAGGTTCTACCGCCCATAGGCTATAGCCGTTTTTTTTCTTTAAAATTGCGATGCGATCGCCGCTGTGGGTGAGTTTTCCTGCAACTGAAAGGGCATAATCACTGTCCCTGGTGAGTCGGAAAAAGCTGTAGCACTCTCCATTGACTACAATGGCTGCAAGGGGTTGTTCAATATCTGGAACTGTAATTTGACACGTTTTATAGAGCTGCTGATCGTCGAGGAATAAACAATGTGCGGGACTTGAAGCAGTCGGATGCATAACTTCAGGCGATTGGGAACGGTTTTTTTACAGCCTCGAATGTTCGCATATAGAAAGTGCCATTAGTTTCTTTAGTGGCGGCCATCACATAGATAGCAATGCTGCAAAAGCGATCGACAACCTAATGTGTAAAATAGCGACTCTAATAGGGATTGATTGAAATCAATCTTGATAATTGATTTATTTCTATTACTGATTACTACCCATAACGTACAACACTCAGAGGTAAGAAGGACAATGCTTGATGCTGTGTTTTTAAAGGCTTGGGCGACACTTGGGGTCATGGTGACATCGGCATCTCTCATCGTTTCCACAACTCCACAACACCCTAGTTTTCTTCAAGCGTCCTCGTCTATTGGATACGGGGACGCAGCACGTTCTCAGGAGGCATTCACACCTGATGCAGAGATTGATCTTGCTCAGGCTGAGTTTGACATTGTTGACCGACTAGAACGTGCAGGAGATTTTGGTACTTTTTTAGGGTTGTTTGAAGACTTGGGAATGGAAGAAGATCTGCGAGGATTTGGACGATTTACTGTGTTTGCACCAACAGATGATGCATTTGCTGATGTTGATCCAAACCTGATGGCCCGTCTGCTGGGCGATCGCGAACTACTTGCACAGGTCCTCTCTTATCACATCATTGCATCAGGTTCACCGCTGTATTCAGCTGATCTCAGCGGAACCACATCTTACCGGACCTTGGAGCGTTCTGATATTGAAGTTCGTTCTCGCAGAAATCGTGTGTACGTGAATGGGGTGAGGGCTGTTGAGATAGATATCGATGCGACCAATGGGGTTATTCATTCCATTGATGAGGTTCTGATGCCACAAAGTGTTCTCGAAGCTCTATAGATACCCCCGTCGCAGACGACTAGCTGAAGTCGTGGTGTGGAGATAGTGTCGGTGGACAGTGCCCATTAGATAAAGGTTTGACACCTGTTACACGACATTGTGTTACGTCGCGTTACGTGCGGCAGCAGGGTGTTGTGCCTTCTAACTAGCGTGTTCAGTGGACCTGAATCACGCTACAAACCATTACCAGACTCAATTCTAAAAATGGGCAATTTGTTTTGCCCTACGGGGACTTTATTAAACCTGACTTAATGTTTTGATTGTCAATACTTAAACATCTAGATCTAATGTCGTCTTTAGGTTTGTGAATCGAATCTTCTATCGTTTTGATAGGTTGAGTGATTTGAACGCAGCGACATCATGACTTTGTGGTCATGCCTTCGGCAGTAATGCTGAAGGCTTTTATACTGTTCGTTGATGCTAATTAGCAGAGTGGAACATTAGTTAGGGCAGCTATGGGGTCTATAGCAATCAGAGTTTCTGGTTTGAGCAAAAGTTTCAAAAATAAGCTTGCGCTTAACCAGGTCAATTTAGAGGTTGTCGAAGGCGAAATGATGGCACTTGTCGGGGCGTCGGGCTCTGGTAAGTCTACGCTCCTTCGGAACATCAATGGTCTTCAAGAAGCTCAAGAAGGCACGGTCGAGATCTACGGTTCTGTTTTGCAAAGCGATGGGCATATTCATTCCCAAGTTCGCAAGCTGAGAGGGCAGATTGGGTTTATCTTTCAGCAGTTCAATCTGGTAAATCGATTGACGGTTTTAGAGAACGTGCTAGTGGGTGACCTTTCCCAGTTTCCACTATGGCGAACCCTGCTGCGACGATTCACTCCTGAGCAGAAAGCCCGTGCATTGTCTGCTTTAGAAAGAGTCGGAATTCTTGATCAAGCCTACAAGCGAGCCGCATCGTTGTCGGGTGGCCAGCAACAGCGGGTGGCGATCGCCCGATGCCTCATGCAGGGCGCACGAATCATCCTAGCCGATGAGCCGATTGCCTCCCTTGACCCTGAGTCAGCACGTAAGGTCATGGAGTTGTTGTCGACGTTGAATCAGGAAGCAGGAATCACGGTTGTCACATCTTTGCACCAAGTACAAATGGTTCGGCGCTATTTCAAGCGAGCTGTTGCACTGCGAGATGGGCAGGTCCGGTTTGATGGGAATACCGAGTTGTTGGATAATGCTCGATTGGATGACATCTATGGAGCTGCTGCTGAGGAACTCGTGTTAACGGGCCACTCTGAAGCTTACTAATCTGGTTTTCACTAGTTTGGAGTTTATAGGCTCCCATGGGTTAAGTGTTAAGTTTCTGAATCCGTACTAAAAAGATTGCTGGAAAGCCGTTCACTCACACGTTTTGATTTGAATTATTCATTTTAAGTTGTCTACACACATTCATCTGAAGGACATTACATTATGTTGGGCGAACTGTTTACAAAGCGAGTTTCACTGCTGTTTGCAACTGCAATGACTGCAGGATTGATTGCAAGTTGTAGCACAGCACCATCAACTGATGAAGCCTCCAACGAAACAGATGCAACAGCATCTGCTGAGGGAGATGTTTGCGCAGCTGATATCACAGAGATTGAGTTCGGTATTCTTTCAACTGAGTCTGCTGATAACCTTAAGCCCCAGTGGGAGCCTTTCCTGGCTGATATGTCTGATGCGATTGGTCGTCCAGTGATTGGCTTTTACGCGACTGATTATGCTGGCGTTATCGAAGGCATGGGTGCAGGTAAAGTTCAGATGGCTTGGTACGGCGGTAAGTCCTACATCGAGGCTGCTGAACGCTCTCAAGCAGAAGCGTTTGCACAGACCGTTTCTGCTGACGGTTCGAAGGGCTACTTCGCTCATCTGATTACTAACGTTGACAATCCAATCGTTGGAGAAATCGACCTCGAAGCAGGAAACGGTGACCAATACGTCATTGAAAATGCATCTGACCTTTCCTTTGCATTTAATGATCCCAACTCAACGTCTGGTTTTTTGGTTCCCACTTACTATGTATTTGCTCAAAACGGTGCCAATGCAGAGCAAATCTTTGAAGAGCTGATCTTTGCTGGAAGCCATGAAGCAACTGCTCTTGCCGTTGCTGAAAACCAAGTTGATGTTGCAACAAACAACAACGAAAACTTGGATCGTTTGAAAGAGACAGCACCTGATGCGCTTGAAAACATTCAGATTATTTGGACATCTCCTGTTATTCCGAGCGATCCATTAGCTTATCGTAGTGATCTGCCTGACTGCTTGAAGGAGGCTGTTCAAGAGTTTGCTTTTAACTATGACAACGCTGAGGTTCTTGAAGGGCTCCAGTGGTCTGGTTTGGATCCTGCCGGAGATGCAGATTGGAATACCATTCGTGAGCTGGAAGTCGCTAAGAATATCCTCGAAGTTCAAAACGATGAGAATCTAAGCGATGAAGAAAAGCAGCAGCAGCTCGATGAGCTGAATGCAAAGCTTGAGTCACTCCAGTAACTTCCAATTGTTAGTTGGAAATCGTTATTCGGATCACTTGTGATGAATAGATGACAGGGGACAGAAGTGCGGTGCAGATTGATGCCTGTGCTTCTGTTTCTTGCTATTTATTGTTGATTACTCTTAATTTTTGAACGTTTTAACATGTCTAATCGCGCAACTCTTGAGGCCACTCGTCTGCCTGCATCCCCTGATGTAGAGACGATGCTGACTAAAGAAAAAAAACTCGTTACCCCGAGGCGTATTCTTTGGCTTTTGATTGCGATCGCCGTGCTCGTGTATTCAGGGATTCGCAGCGACCTCAGCTTTGTGGAACTGTTCGAAGGCACGGGAAACATGGTTACCATCATTGGTCGCTTTTTTCCACCCGATTTTTCTGACTGGCGCTTCTACACCAGCGACATTTTAGAAACCGTTGCGATGGGAGTATGGGGAACATTAATGGCTGCGATTGTGGCCGTTCCACTTGGCATTCTTTCGTCAGAGAACCTTTGCCCCTACTGGGTTGTATTCATTATTCGCCGTTTTGGGGATGCGATGCGGGCCATCAATGAGTTGGTCTTTGCTGTCATCTTTATTGTTGCCGTTGGTTTGGGACCCTTTGCAGGTGTACTTGCCCTCTTTATTCACACCACAGGAACCCTCGGAAAACTATTTTCTGAGGCTGTCGAGTCAATTGATCCAGGTCCGGTTGAAGGTATTCGTGCGACGGGCGCAAGTAAGCTCCAGGAGATTATCTTCGGCGTCATTCCTCAAGTCATCCCCCTATGGTCATCGTTTGTGCTGTATCGCTTTGAGGCGAATGTCCGGTCAGCATCAGTACTGGGGTTTGTCGGAGCCGGAGGTATTGGAGTAACGCTCATTCAGAATTTCAGAGCGTTTAAGTACCAGGAAGTTGGAGCGATGCTGATTCTGCTGATTGTGACCGTTTCGATTATCGATACCATATCGGCAAAGATTCGGAATCGTCTCGTTTAAAGTAACGAGGGCTGGTCGTTCTTGGAGTGACTGAATTGGGTTAGCTAAGTGAAACTCATCGGCGGTTTCCATGTGCCTACTGAATTAATGCCCATCTATTCGGCGCTTTTGGCTATTCGCGGGTGATGCTCCTCAGGTATGCTTTTAAAGGGCCGGGATTAGATAATTTAAGCCATTAAGACTTGTGCAGCTAAATGTTTTTTCGCTGGCGCAGCCTGTGAAAAGACATCCAAAAGGTTCAGGACATCGTATGAAGTGCGTACGTTCTGAGCCATGTTAAAGCGCTGTGATTATGGCGAACAGTCGATTTAACATTCTCGCAATTCATAAATGAAGCTGGCATTATATGTCAGACACCAATTACGGTTGTTCAGGTTTTCCTGGTTACGTTTGACGATGAGTTTTTAATTGTTATGTCAGTAGAAATTTTACTGTTCCTTGGATTGGGACTCGGAGTCGGAACGATTAGCGGCTTGATTGGCATTGGTGGCGGAGTCCTTATTACTCCTACGCTGATCTACATGTTTGGCTTTGAACAGAAGATTGCCCAGGGTACAACTCTGGCCCTTTTAGTGCCTCCAATTGGGATTTTGGGGGCTTGGTCCTATTACCAACAGGGGTTTGTCAACGTAAAGGCGGCAATTTTAATCTGTCTAGGCTTTGTGTTAGGCGGGCTGATTGGCGCTCGGTTTGCTGTGGGAATTGAGCCCAATATGCTCAGACGCATCTTTGGAATCGCCATGTTAGGCGTTTCGATTCGCATGATTTGGTCATCGTTCATTGCTCCTAGCGCCTAGTCAATGTAGCCATTGACATGGCGTGAATGATTCGCGCCTCAGTCAGGGCCTAATGCTTCTGTCTGAGCTCCAGCCGCAAATAACCTAGCTACAACTAAGGCTCGGTCATGCCAACGTGACCGAGCCTTAGTTGTAGCTAGATTCTGGATGTGAATCCCAATTAGTGAATCCCTAGGTTGTTATCTTCAATCCATTTCACAACCTCAGACTCTGATGCAGCCCATTGAGTTTTACCTGTGCTTGGGTCATGGGCATACCACCAGACATTGCCTGACAGATCCACAATCTTTTCGACGTGTAGCTTGTTTGTGTTCCGTATGGATGCCACAATCTGGTTCCATAACAATTTGATTTTTCCTGGGATGCTTGTGGGGGAGTAGATCCGCTGTCCTGGGAGAGAGTCAAGCTGTTCTTTTTCCTTAAGTAACAACTCAAGTAGTTGATAATTCTGGCTTGAACGAGCAGCCTCGATGCGTCGTTCGAGAGTCGATGCCATGTTAGATACGTGTCGCTTGGCGATCGCCGGAGAATGGTTGTAGAGTGCTGTGGACATTGCTCGATTAGAGGTAACAATTATGTTGCTAGTGATTAGATCTTAAGATATTTCTGTAGCTTTTGCTACTTTTTTGAGAAATGTAGCTGTCATCTGTTGAGAAATGTAGCCGTTAGGTTTATAGATGCAAAACAACTAGTAGGTGTGGAAATCAAGTATTTCAGTGATATCTCTCTTCCATTAAGATGACGCTAGAGTAGAACTCAATGAGGAGCTTTTATGCAGCCACTTCATACCTATGACTTAGATAAGCGAAAGCTCTTATCAGCCATATGCCATGGCTCCATCTTTTTCAGCACCTTAATTCTCGCGATCGGAATTCCAATCGGCATCTTTTTCGTCTCGGATGATCCGGTCGTCAAAGCAAACGCTAAGGAAGCCATTAATTTCCACTTCAACGTATGGTTTTGGGGCATTGTAATCGTTGTTTTGTCGGTTGTGACCTTGGGCTTACTAGGGTTTATCTTGGCTCCAATTGGCTATCTCATTCACTGGGGTATGAGTATTTGGGCAATTGTGCATTCCCTTACCCAGTCGGACAGCCCGTTTCGTTATCCGTTCATCATTCGTCTATTTGATTAGCGCCGATAGTCTTGAATAAGAAACAACGCGTGTTGCACCATTGCAACGGTCACTGCTTGACGATTGGTGATCATCAAGTCTGGCTTTTACCTGAGAAGGCTGTATTCATTGATGATATGAATAGTCTTCTTGTTTCTGACGTTCATCTTGGGAAATCAGAAACCTTCCAAGCTTTTGGCGTTCCAATTTCCAGTTCAGTCAACCATGAAAGCCTCACTCAGCTGCTGAAGCTTTGTCGTAGGCTAGAACCCGAGCATTTATTTGTTCTTGGGGATCTCTTTCATTCTCCATTTGCCATTGTTGAAGAAGTAGTTGAACAGTGGGTTGCATTTGTCAATGCGATTGAATCCGACGTTCATCTTATTTTGGGCAACCACGATCGGGGTATGGCAAGCGATTTGAAGAATCTCTTGATTCAGTGCTATACCAGTGCGATTGATATTGGACATTTTCGACTGAGTCATGAGCCTGAGCCTTTTGCTCACGATCGCCGTCAATCAACTCATCCATATCTGAATATCTGTGGTCATGTTCATCCCTGCATTCGGCTACGGACTCAATTGGATGATCTACGGTTACCGTGCTTTTATTTTGAAGAGCAGGCAAGTCGTTTGACGTTGCCTTCGTTTGGAGCTTTTACAGGTGGATTCGAGGTTCGTCTGGGTCAGGGTAATCGAGCCTATGCGATCGCTGAAGAAACGATTATCCCCTTTGAAGAACTGTGATACCGTTTCCTTAAAATCCTGCTGTTCAACTGCGATCGTCTAGATAACGTAGAGTCAGAGGGTTGAATGATGGAGTTCTTCAATGACTATCGTGGCTAAGCGACTCGCTGCTCCAGATTCTCCTCGCACCTGACGGAGGCGATCGCTCATGTCGTGTAATTGCTCCGGGTGGTCCAAATAGTTGAGAATTCGATTCGCAATATCTTCAGGTTGGAGTTCACCAATCAGTTCTGGGACAATCTCCTTCTCAGCCCAAATGTTGGGCCATGCCAACAAACGCTTTTTCCGAAGAAACCAGCGATTAATGAGTCGGGCAAAACCATCTCCCACCCCTGGCAAGTGTGCCAATAATCCAGGTAGGCCATCCCAGGCTTTCATCGCTTCGAGTTGCTGCGTCGGCAATAGCACCAACATAGGAATAGCAAGGGCACCCAATTCAGCTGTGTTGGCTCCCACCGTCGTCACACACATTTGACACTGGCGCAGCTCCTCATAAGCCGGGAAGCGAGTATACAGTTCAATTGAAAGGCTCTCATTGATGCGAAGTAGCGCTTTCGCATCTGAGTCGCCCTCATCAATCAAGTCGGCTTCAATCCCTCCCATTTGGGACAATACTGGATTGGTTTTAGTGGTTGCAAATCGAGCAAGAGTATCGAGTTTTAGGGTTGGGGCAACAGGAATAATGAATCGCGTGTTGGGCTTGGTTTGATGGATATGGTGAGCGATCGCCAAACATAAGGGAACACCTTGAGCAAGTTTGGCTGCTTTTGACCCTGGCAGAAATCCGATGGTGTGAGCATGGACAGGCGAAGACGTAGAAGAGGCGAGAGCGTCAGATGTGGAGTTGGATGATGACTCTACCTCTGCTGCGGATGCCATCAGATCGCCGACGACGGTGAGTTTGTTTGCATATGTCGCAGGCGCACGTTGAACGAGCATGGGGTTCATCACACCATAGCGATCGCCCCATCGATGCCATCGAGTCTCCCACTCACCATAAATCACGGTCCGGTATCCCAGTCGTTTGCCGATGAGGATTGGATAGAGTTGGTCCCCGCCAAGAAACACTACGACGCCGCGATCGCACCAATCCCACTGGTCAGCCGTTTTACCAAACAGTAGGAAAGGGAAAAAATGTTCGGCCCCTTGAATGCGGTGAATCCCTGGATAGCGCTGGGCAATGTCAACTTCGTTGCCGCTGGCATTGGGACAGGGGGAGAGGATGAGGGAGATACGTGTCGTCCGGCGATCGCCGCCAAGCTGTTGAGCGAGAGCGATAACAACCGGCCTGACCCAGGTCGTGAGTTCTCCGGGGCCGTTCGACAAAATGAGAATATCAGCCGTGTAGGACATGCAGTATATAGCAATGGAATGGGCGATACGAATGTGGCAATAGGCGATACGGATATGGCAATCTCAAGCCTCCTCTGTAGAATATTGCCAGGAAAATGTCGCTGAGCTGAACTTAAAGATATGGATGATTTAATCAGTGCTGCTCGGGAGAGAAAAACGGCAGATGTTCGTGAGCTACTGAATGATGGTGCAGCGGCAACGATGGTTGACGACAACGGAATGCCCGTTTTGGCGATCGCTGTGGAACATGGCACGTTTGCCATTGTAAAGCTACTTTTAGAGCACCACGCTGATGTTAATGCGTCTGATTCTGAAGGATGGACTCCACTCATGTCTGCTGCAGCCAGTGGTCACGGCGATATCGTGAAGCTGTTGGTTGAACATGGTGCAGACATCAATGCTAAGACTCAATTTGGATTGTCTGTTCTAATGGGAGCTGCCAGTAAAGGACAGGCAGAAATCGTGACATTTTTACTTGAGAATGGTGCTGATCTAACCCTGCGAGATCAAAATGGTTGGACTGCCTTGATTTGGGCAGCGGACAGTCAACACGATGATGTTGTCCAGATCTTGAAACAGGCGAGACAAGGATCAAAATAATTAAATCCATTTGAATCCACGCACTGATTTAAAGGGATAGTTAGCGCTCGCCAGGACGCTAACTATCTAAGTCGCACTGCTAATTCTTCGAATTGGTGTATGAGCGAGGTTGAGTGAAACCTGCTCAATGGGAGGATTCCACAGAAATATTTAGTGCATCCATTTCAGGAAATGGTATGAGTCGTGTTTTGCTAGCGGTGCATGACAGACTTCATCACTGACTAAAATGCATGGATTCAAATTGTGTAAAGCCTGTCTATAAAATCAAGAATTTGTTAGTTAAATAAATGACTCTAAGGCGTAATAAAGTAATAGCTAACCTTGGAAAAAGCAAGCAAAGTTTTATCTTTAAAGTGACTATTTTTTGAGAAATTAATTTATCTTTCAAACAAAGAAATCCTTGCCACTACTAGATTTTGAGATTCTTATCAGTATTTCAAATGAATAATATTTAGTATTCTTAATGCAAGATTGAGCAGGGATCGTGATTTTTGTAAATATTTTCGAATAATCGTTTCATCCTTCTTATCAATTTGTGTCAAATTAGCGGCGATCGCCGTTCTGATTCGCTGTTTTTTGATACAAACTACAGGTGGTGCAAGGATTTCAATGATTCTCGATGTAGCGAATTGCGAGTTGATTTTTTATTGATGTCTTCTGGTGTCTCTACAGGTTCAGTTTGGGTCGAGAGGGCTGTCTGGAATTCTGTGGGGAAGGGGATGCACCCAACGCAGTCAGAGCCATAGAAGCTGAAGAATAAGGAGCATATTTGGATGTTCACACACGTCAAGCCCACCGTCAGACACGTTGCGCCTGATGATCTGCGCGATCGCGCTCTGGTCAAAGTGGTCTATGTCGTGCTGGAACCGCAATACCAGAGTTCACTCTCTGCGGCAGTACGGTCAATTAATCAGAATAATCCCAACGTTGCTATTGAAATTAGCGGATACTTGCTTGAAGAACTCCGCAGCCCTGAAAATTACGAAGCCTTCCAGAATGACGTTGCCAGTGCCAATATCTTCATTGCGTCTCTTATCTTCATTGAAGAGTTAGCCGAAAAAGTTGTTGCCGCGGTTCAACCCCATCGCGATCGCCTAGATGCTGCAATTGTCTTCCCATCCATGCCACAGGTGATGCGCCTCAACAAGTTGGGCAGCTTTTCCATGGCTCAACTGGGTCAGTCTAAGAGTGCGATCGCTCAGTTTATGCGCAAACGGAAGGAGAACTCTGGTTCTAGCTTCCAAGACGCCATGCTGAAGCTCCTGCGTACGCTTCCCAAGGTGCTGAAGTATTTGCCAATGGATAAGGCGCAGGATGCCCGAAACTTCATGCTGAGTTTTCAGTATTGGCTGGGTGGTTCTTCGGAAAATTTAGAGAACTTCCTGCTCATGCTGGCCGACAAGTATGGCAATCTTGAGGCAAAGGGACAGTCCGCACTTCAGTATCAAGAACCTGTCACTTACCCAGATATTGGTATCTGGCATCCGCTTGCGCCGCAGATGTTTGAGGATGTCAAGGAGTATTTGAACTGGTATCAGTCTCGTCAAGATATCGATGACAATTTGAAGGATCCCTTAGCGCCCTGTGTTGGTGTGGTGCTACAGCGGACACACTTGGTTACGGGTGACGATGCTCACTACGTGGCGATGGTTCAGGAGTTGGAATACTTGGGTGCAAGAGTAATTCCAGTCTTTTCGGGTGGCCTCGACTTCTCCAAGCCGGTCGATACCTTCTTCTATGACCCCATCAGTAAGAACAATGCGATTGTCGATGCAGTCGTTTCACTGACTGGATTTGCGCTGGTGGGTGGTCCTGCACGGCAAGATCATCCGAAGGCAATTGACTCGCTGAAGCGTCTGAATCGCCCCTATATGGTGGCGCTGCCGCTGGTGTTTCAGACCACGGAAGAATGGGAGCAAAGTGATTTAGGACTCCATCCCATTCAGGTGGCGTTACAAATCGCGATTCCCGAGCTGGATGGAGCAATTGAGCCAATTATTTTATCTGGACGAGATGGTGCAACGGGTAAAGCCATCACCCTCCAAGATCGAGTAGAGGCGATCGCCCAGCGAGCACTCAAGTGGGCAAATCTTCGTCGCTTACCTCGCTTGAAGAAGAAGCTGGCGATTACGGTCTTTAGCTTCCCTCCTGATAAAGGAAATGTAGGGACGGCGGCGTATCTGGATGTCTTTGGGTCCATCTATCGCGTGTTGGAATCCTTGAAGCACAATGGTTATGACGTGCAGAACTTACCAGAGTCTGGAGAAGCGTTGATGCTTGAGGTTCTACATGATGCCCAAGCTCAGTACAATAGCCCCGAACTCAATATCGCGTACCGCATGTCCGTTGAGGAATATGAGCGGTTGACGCCCTACCACACGCGATTGGAAGACAACTGGGGACCAGCCCCCGGACATCTCAACAGCGATGGACAGAATCTGTTGGTGTACGGTAAGGCATTTGGCAATGTGTTCATCGGTGTACAGCCTACATTTGGCTATGAAGGTGACCCGATGCGCCTGCTGTTTTCTCGCTCTGCGAGCCCCCACCATGGGTTTGCTGCCTTCTACACCTACTTGGAGCAGATTTGGGGAGCAGATGCGGTCCTACACTTTGGGACTCATGGA
>JBCBLF010000069.1:0-1633 GCA_038520475.1 Cyanobacteria bacterium J06627_8 | reverse complement strand
CTACGCGGCCAACAATCCCTCTGAGGCGACCATTGCCAAGCGTCGTAGTTATGCAGAGACCATCAGCTACCTAACACCTCCAGCTGAAAATGCTGGATTGTACAAGGGGCTGAAAGAACTCAGCGATTTGATTGGTTCGTATCAAACGCTTAAGGACAGTGGCCGAGCTGTGCAGATCGTAAACGCGGTGATTGACCAAGCGCGCATTTGCAATTTGGACAAAGATATCTCTGAGCTGGCTTTGGCTGAAGGCGAAGAGACGGGGATTGATGCGGCTCAACTGTCTGCTGAGGATCGGGACACGCTGGTCGGTAAGGTCTACATCAAGTTAATGGAGATTGAGTCTCGCCTACTGCCCTGTGGCCTTCACGTGATTGGTAAGCCACCGACAGCAGAGGAAGCTGTGGCAACTCTGGTGAATATTGCGGGTCTGGATCGACCAGAGGATGAGATGAAGAGTCTCCCTCGCATCATTGCGGAAAGTCTAGAGCGTGATATTGAAGAGGTCTATCGAAACAGCGATCGCGGTGTGCTGGATGATGTGCAGTTGCAATACGACATTACCCAGGCTACCCGTGAGGCGATCGCCGCAATGGTCAATGAGCAAACGGATGATGAGGGACGAGTTTCCAAAGTCACGAAGCTCAACTTCTTCAACATGGGGCGTAAAGAACCCTGGGTGACTTCGCTCCATGAGGCGGGTTACACCAAGGTCAATGCAGAAGACCTAAAGCCTCTATTTGAGTATCTGGAGTTCTGCTTGCGCCAGGTCGTGGCTGACAACGAACTGGGAGCGCTACTGCAAGCGCTTGATGGAAACTACGTGCTACCTGGTCCGGGTGGTGACCCCATTCGGAACCCTGATGTGTTGCCAACTGGGAAAAACATCCATGCCCTTGACCCACAGTCGATTCCAACGACGGCAGCCGTCCAGTCTGCTAAGGTAGTCGTCGATCGCCTGCTAGAGCGCCAGAAGGTTGAAAACAACGGTCACTATCCCGAATCCATCGCCTTTGTGCTGTGGGGAACAGACAACATCAAGACCTACGGTGAGTCGCTGGCTCAGGTCATGATGCTGATTGGGGTCCGTCCGCTGCCCGATTCGCTGGGTCGAGTCAACAAGCTAGAGCTGATTCCATTAGAAGAATTGGGTCGTCCTCGGATTGACGTTGTGGTGAATTGTTCGGGCGTGTTCCGCGACCTGTTCATTAACCAGATGGCGCTGATTGACCGAGGTGTGAAAATGGCCGCTGAAGCAGATGAGCCACTAGAAATGAACTTTGTTCGCAAGCACGCGATGAAGCAAGCGGAGGAGATGGGCATCCATCTTCGTCAGGCGGCAACTCGCGTCTTCTCGAACGCATCGGGTTCTTACTCTTCCAATATCAATTTGGCGGTTGAAAATAGCAGTTGGGAAGAGGAGCAAGAACTCCAGGAAATGTATCTGAAGCGCAAATCGTTTGCGTTTAACTCAGATAATCCTGGCGTTATGCAAGAGTCTCGTGGTGTATTCGAGTCTGCGTTAAAGACGGTCGATGTCACCTTCCAGAACTTGGATTCATCGGAGATTTCCCTGACTGACGTATCTCACTATTTCGACTCTGACCCTACCAAGCTCGTCGGAACGTTGAGA
>JBCBLF010000068.1:0-20620 GCA_038520475.1 Cyanobacteria bacterium J06627_8 | reverse complement strand
CAGGAAAGCCTCGCGACGCGAGGCTTTCCTGAAAATAAATGTTCTAACCTATTTGCGGATTGCCATATTATTGCGAAACGGCTCTAACCCCTGATAACAGTGATCTAGAAATGCCTGAACTCGCCCGTTCCGTCTAAGGTCACGGTGGGTTAGTAACCAGATATTTGTATCGAACCCATCTAAAACATCGCTCAAGCGTACTAACGTGGGTCTCAAGTTGGCGTACACCACGGGTAGGATGCAGGCCCCTCCCCCCGCTTCAGCAAGCGTGAATTGTGCCATCGCGCTGTCGACCCGAAAACGAATTTGCTCAGGCGGAACGTGTTTTTCCATCCAGGCATCGATCATCCGAGCATTGGATGCTGGGTCCCAGCCAATCCAAGGCAGATCGGCCCATCGATTGGGCGGTTGTTCGGCAACGGAGCGATGGGCATAAATTGCGTATTCAGTGTGGAGTGCCCGCATTCCAACTAGTGTGTCGTCTGGTTGTTTCGCAACTCGAATCGCGATGTCGGCTTCTCGGCGAGTCAGACTGTGGACTCGCGATGTGCTGGAGACCAACTCTAGAGTGATGTGAGGGTAGCGAACGGTGAATGACTGCAAAAGATTGTGATGAAAAAACAGGAGAACATCTAATAGAGCTACTCGCAACACCCCGGATAGTAGGCTCTCCTCACCTTTAATTATTCGCTGCAAATTATCCGATTCTATCTCCATGGTTTCTGCAGCTTGCACCGCTCGTTCGCCATAACTGGTAAGAACTAGACGACCACTCACATTTTCAACTAGCTTCGAACCAAGGTCGGACTCTAGAGTCCGAATTCTCCGTGACACTGTGCTGATATCCATACCTAATCTCTCCGCAGCCTTTTGCAGTGTCCCTCCCTGCGTGAACGCAAGTAGAACTTGAAGATCAGACCAGTTCATCGTGCTCTCCTGGTGTCTTTTGCATTGATGCAAACCTATATTGACTCTTTCCTGCTGACATTGTATGAGTGCAAGCCTAAGATTTGAGGGTACTCGAACAAAGCAAGGAGTTTGACCGACATGACCTTACACGAGCAACCCGCATACATGATCGCTACGTTAGAGCTGTCGGATCTCGATGCATTTATGAGAGATTACGGTGAGCCAGTTTTTCCTACGATTATTGAGGCTGGTGGTGAGGTTTTGATTGCAACGCCTAGCGTCAATGTTTTAGAAGGCAATTACAGTGCATCGTGGACGGTGGTTGTGAAGTTCCCTTCAATGGAAACGCTTAAGACCTGGTATCATTCCGACCGCTATCAAACATTCATTCCCGTTCGTCAATCGTTGTCTAATGCAGACAACTCGATTCTGTTTGCCGCACCTGGTTTTACAGGGATACCTGCCTAGAAACAGCAACAGCAGAGGTGATCAGACTCATGCAATTTATCTATTCGGCATGGCTTGCTGCCTATCTTTTGGTGCTACAGCAAGTGCTGATGTTAACAGTAGGGATGCACCGAACTAAAAAGAAACGAGGAATGGGAGTTCAGGACGATGTCACACTTGAACGATTAGTGCGTCGGCACGGCAATCTGGCAGAAAACGCTGGTATCTTTACTGTTTCTATTGCTTTGTTGGAAATCAACATCGGATCAACCCAATTCGTTCTAATGCTTTGTCTTGTATTTGCGATTTCTAGAACACTTCATACGATCGGGTTTTCATCTCCCTATGGAGCCTACCGCCTTGATGATGCTAAGGGGCCAAAGATGCTGTTCCTCATTGCCCGAGCGATGGGAGCTACTATCTCGGCACTAACTGGAATTGTTTGTGGTTTTGCGATTGCGATCGCCCTTGCCTCGTAGCCAAAGCCATAGGTTCTTGAACCTAAAAGTCTTGACATAGCGATCGCTATGTTTATGTATCTAATATCAAATTCGGCTTGGAAGACCCCGAACTTATGTTTGGTGACATTCCTGCGCTGCGGGAATGTCACCAAACATAAGTTCGGTTTTTACTTCCGGATTTGGTGCAAGGCGACAACATGTTATTTATCAGCTTTAAGTCAAAGAGAGGGAATCCATGCATGCTATGGTCATCAATCGCTTTGGCGATTCTAGTGTCTTTGAATTAGCAGACATTCCTCAACCTCAACCTCGTTTGAATGAAGTGCTAATCAAGGTTGAAGCTTCCAGCGTAAATCCAGTAGATTATAAAGTTCGAAATGGTAGTGCGGCCTTTCTTTGTCCATCTTTCCCGGCAATTCTCCATCCTGATTGCGCTGGAACTGTCGAAGCAATAGGAGACAGCATCACAGAGTTTGCAGTTGGTGATCGGGTTTATGCTTTCGCCTCTGGGATAGCCGGTAAACCAGGAGCATTAGCAGAATACATGGTCGCTGATGCCAGAATGATTGCCAAAGTGCCGAGTGATTTATCCTTTGAGCACGCAGCTGCCCTGCCGTTGGTTAGCGTTACTGCATGGTATGCAATGGTTCATTTAGCTAACATTCAACCCAATCAGACAGTTTTAATTGTTGGTGGTACGGGTGGAGTTGGTCATGTTGCCTTGCAATTAGCGAAAGTTCGGGGGGCGATCGTTGCTGTCACTGTAGGTAACGACGCCAAAGCTGAAATTGCGAAAAATTTAGGTGCAGATATCGTCATTAACTATGCGGATGTGCCATCTGAAGATTGGGCCGTCACGTCGCCAAGCAAGAAAGGGTACGATGTCATTTTTAATACGCCAGGAGCTTCTAGCATTGACAGTGCAATCGCTGCCGCAGCCTTTGAGGGCACAATTATTGACATTCTGGGCGACTTCCCGACGAAGCCTGGGTTTCAAGGTAAATGGCTAACCTTCAAAAGCTTGTTTGCTGGGCATGAGATTGTCGCCGGGACTCACCCATCTCGTGTAGGAAGCATACTTGGGGAAGTTTCAACCCTAGTTGCAGACAACAAAATTAAGCCTGTGCTTGACCCACAGCGCTTTGGATTTAGAACTGTAGGGGCAGCACATGACTATGCTGAAACAACATCACCAATGGGTAAAGTGATTCTCGTTCAAGATCTCTGTTAATCCATGTGTCTGTTTGACGGTCATACGAGGAACCGTCAAACAGACACATGGATTAACAAAGCAAAATTATGAGGTTACGGCACAACCGTTATGGTAAGGCCAAGGCGCCGGGTGCGATTTCGGAGATACGAATCACGTAGGGATGATAGGTGCCAGAGTTGTAAGACCCAATCCAAATATCGTAGGTGCCAGAAAACCACTGTCCGGCGATCGCCGGATTGAAGCCGTAGACATCATCGCTGCACCAGCTCCCACCAGGACCCCTCACCACTAGGGTTGTGTCTTCTGGGCTTTGAATTTCTAGTTCGAGATAGTCGAAGAAATCGGTCAGCGTGATGCGGTGGTCGGGTTCGGTATCCACAAAGCCGAGACATCCACCTGTAACCGTTTCTTCTCGACCAGCGATTTGGCTTGCGGCTAAGGGACCGCCGCTAATGCCTCGAACCGTCGTTGTATCAGACACCAACGTGGGGGTTAACACCACGTCCTCAAACAATCGGGGTGAGGAACCGAAGATGACAGATTGTGCGCTGCCCGCTTCTGCCAGCGTGAGCATGGGAAGAGTGGCGATCGCCGCTGCAGCGAGAAGAGAATTGAGGGGTCTGAGTGAAGTCATAGGGATTAGAGCAAAACAGTAGTTAAGACGATGGCGCTGAAAGCCTGTAGCACTAAAAAACAATGGCGCTGAAAGCTAATAGCCCTGAGAACCAATGGTGCTAAAAATGTAGCGTTGACGATTATGCACCCTCTGCGATCGCGATCGCTTGGTCGAGACGAGTCCGATCGATGCCACGCTGATGGAGCAACAACCATGATTCGACCAAGTCGGGACCTTTCAAGTCACAGGTTAGCCCAGCTCGAAGCGATTTCATGACAAATCCCTTCTTTACATTCTCAGATTTTGTCACACCCTTGATTAAGGTTTGTGCATCTGATGCCTCTGTCATAGAGGCGTCGGCCAGCGCAGCGGATACCGCTTTCAACACGGATGCCACGCCCTCTTGCTGGAGGTGTTGGGTTGCGGCTTCTGTAAAGGCCATATCAGGGACAAAAAGATATTGGCAAATGTCAGCCGCTTCATCGAGTCGCGACATCCCTGGTCCGATTAGGGCAGCAATGGTTTCCAACCAAGGGCGATCGCCCTCTGCATCAAACTTGTATCCGGCCTTTTCCCAATAGGGAATGAACAGCGCTACGAGATCTGCCGCGGGCATGGAGTGGATGTATTGGCTGTTTAGCCAGTTCAGCTTGTCCCAATCAAACTTCGCTCCGGCCTTGTTGACGCGGTCAAAGTCAAATTCTTTCGCAGCACCCTCTAGAGTAAACAACTCCTGGGTGGAGTCCGGTGGCGACCATCCCAACAGTGTCATGTAGTTGCCCATCGCTTGAGACAAATAGCCCATCGATTGGAAGTCAGAGATGGAGGTGACCCCGTCTCGCTTCGATAGCTTCTTACCCGTTGGGCTAAGAATAAGGGGCGTGTGGGAAAAGTCGGGTACAGATGCCCCCAATGCTTCATAGATCAGAATCTGTTTTGCGGTATTCGCCACGTGATCCTCTCCGCGAATGACATGGCTAATCTTCATATCCACGTCATCGACGACCACCACAAAGTTGTAGAGGGGCTGCCCAATTTCATCGGCGGGAGCACGACGGGCAATGACCATGTCACCGCCAAGGTCTGCTCCGCTCCAGGTGACGGTACCGCGCACAAGATCCGTCCAGCGAATGTCCCGCTGGTCATCAATTTTGAAGCGAATCACCGGCAGTCGTCCCTCTGCCTGAAATTCAGCTTCTTGTTCGGGTGTCAGGTTGCGATGTCGATTGTCATATCGAGGAGCCTGGCCTTTCGCTTCCTGAGATGCCCGTAAATCGTTCAATTCTTCTTCTGAAACATAGCATCGGTAGGCGAATCCCTTTTCCAACAAGGTTTTCACCGCTGCTTTGTACAGGTCCATCCGTTCACTTTGAAAGAAGGGGCCTTCGTCCCACTCCAAGCCTAGCCACTGAAATCCCTCCAGAATATTTTGGGTAAATTCTGGGCGCGATCGCTCTAGGTCAGTGTCTTCAATTCTCAAGATGAACTGACCGCCATGGTGTCGGGCATAGAGCCAGTTAAACACGGCCGTGCGAGCGGTTCCGATATGCAGATTTCCGGTGGGACTGGGTGCGATACGAACGCGAACAGACATAGGAGTGGATGTGAATGACAGCAACGGCACAGTCTATTCTAGCGGCACAGTCCGCCCTCGCAACAAACGATTTGCGGTGACAGGGACAACACCCATGTAAAACCCAGGGGCGATCGCCCCTGGGTTTTACATGGGTGTTGTCTTAGAACTCCCTTCTGAAACTCTAACCCAGAGCTATCGGTCTATTCACACCGCGCTCATGACCGTTCAATACCCTCTGGGTATGGAGATTCGTTGCAGTCATGTTCAAATCAGCTTGTCGTTGTATCTTCGATTGACTGACGTTCTGATGACGGTTGGGGTTGAGCCAAAACCCAACACTGGAGTGGTTTTGATGGGTCACGCTGATCCGATTCATCCGACTGAACGAACTCATGACTGCAACTCTCTTTACGTACTGTTCAGATCTGATGTTTTTCAGGTCTATGCGAACCATTCGAGCGATGTTTACCTGCCATCGACCTATGCTACTTCTTCCTGCCAATCAAGTGACATACTGCAAAGTGATCCAACCGACGGATCACGGTGCTGAAACTATTGACGGTGTTTCATATCAAAATAAGCTATTCAAAAAAGTCAACTTCTTCCCTGAAGTCAAAAAACAGGATGCCATCTTTTATGCGAAGCAGCTAACGCTCGACTCAAAGGGAATGGCGTTAGTTCTGGTGATTAAAGAGCAAGATCTGATGGACGATGTGTTTGCTGTCTGGCAAGAGGATCGTGCTCTAAGAATTAAAGAGTTGAAGGACTACACCGCCGACCAAATGGACTTGAAGGAACTGGTCACCAAGATGCGAGACATTGGCGGTCTTCGGATTGAAGACCGCACCTACAACTTGACAACCTATGCACGATGTTTCGTAGGAACGGACGTTGTTTTATGGCTGATGCAAACACTTCACATCTCTGAAGAAGATGCCATTCGTATTGGCAAGCGTCTTGTCGATGATCAGTGGATTCATCACGTCACCAACGAACATGACTTTGAGAATGCTTATCTATTTTACCGATTCCGATGGGATGACTGATGCTGTCAATCGGTGCAAGAAGGCTAGAAAAACGTCTCAAACATATTGGAATGACCTCGCAGTGCTCCTGAGCCTGACGAGTCGAGAGACACTGAACAATCGATATGCTCAAATTCATAGATTCCGGCTTCTAGAGCTGCAAAATCATTTCCATTCAGTGCATTGAAGTCACACATGTAGCTTGCTAGCGGTTGGCCTTGGTCATTGAACACCCGCAAGCTATAGCCAAATTCTTTTGCGGCAGTTCCAAAATAGTTGATAAAGGTGTAGCGCTGAAGGTAAGACGACAGTCCCCACAGTTGGCGATCGACGACCACATCCACTCGACGTGGATTCTCAACTGAGCCGGGATAGGCCAACCAATGTTCAAGCATCTTTCCACCAAACTGATCTTGAGCCCACCACAGACTGGGTAACGTCAGGGTGTCCTGAGAAATCATGGTGTTAGTAATGACATCTTGGTTTGACAAGTCAGCATCCGGATCGAGGAGGTGAAGTTCGACTGGATAATTTGTCAGCGTCAGGAATTGGGGTGCAGCGGCGATTTGTTGGGGCTCAGCTGATGCTGAACGAACCGATTCAGATGGTGCTTCCCCAGATGACGCAACTTCAGACGATGCTGATTCAGAGGGTGCTGACTCAGATGATGTCGATTCGAAGGATTCAGTTTCAGAGGTGTCAAGTTCAGGGGCATCGTGTGTAGAGCTTTCTTCATCCGCTGAAGGAACGCGGGCAACATTCATTGCTTGCTCAGCTGTTGAATCAGTAATTTCATCGGCGATCGCCCGATGAATTTGGCCTTCCAGCACCAGACCGCTCAGCGCAGCAACAGTGGCGATCGCCATTCCAGCCGGTACCCGCAACCCCATTGTCTGAACTCGTTCCATTGTTGTCATGGACGTTTTCCTAAATCCACCTGCATCCGTCGTCTTATTGTCCATCATTTCTCTGATTGCGAAATGGCTGAGATCACACGACACGCTGATATCTCTTGGGCACCACTCTATCGACTAATCTTTACAATTTCGACAATACCCTGGACAGCTCAGCAAACTGGCCCACCACTGGGAACAAAATTCCAGCAAAAACCAGACATGATTTGATGACATAGTGAAAAAACAGTATCATTAGATACAGAAATGAATAATTCTTTGTTGGCTTGATTCAGGGAATAACGTATGAGACTTTCCTATTGCGGTCTGCCATTTGATATTGAGCCTCCTTCTCTCGACAAAGCTGAGACTCAATTCAATCAGCAGAATCTAAAGCGTCATCAAAATTTCGCTTACCCTCGACACGTACCAATAGTGCACTCCACACGTGATCTTCAGAAGCGTGGCATTGCATATCATACTCAAGCTGGTGGACGGCTTCAACCGAAGATTCCAGTCGCATCCTCTGGAGATTCCATGCAAGCTAGCTCATTGAATTTAAGCTCGACGCAACGCTATAAGCAGCAACTCATGCGAGACCTCGCCAAGCGACACAAAGCTAACATTCAACAGCGACTCCAACATCGGTTAAGCGTGGCACGGGCCAATGGCAATCAGTCTCTCATCGACCAGCTGGAACGCGAAATGCACCAGATGGCATAGTCCGGGTCGCCAGCATCGATCATTCTTAGGGGCGCACGACCCGTGCGCCCCTACGTCGTGTTTAGGAATTCCGATTTATATCAATTTTCTAAAATCTTGCTACACCTGTTACCTGTCTCTTCTAAAGAGGCTGTGCCCACGAATTCGCTCAGGGAACGTCGGCTGAGCGGAATCGTTCGCTGAGCGTCTCCAAAAGATAGAAAGCTGACGCTATTGGTAGCTGCGTTTTAGAGAAACGGTATTTACTTGCAGGACCCTATTTCGGACCTGACGATGGTCGAGTATGCTGTGGTCAGTCGATTATCAGAGTACCGAAGGGTAAGTAGTGAGTGTTGTCAGTTTATGGCTGTGGATCTTGGCCCAATCTTCAGCTGAAGACGTTGACCCAACTCAGGCTGAGCGCTGGCTAGCACAATTGGACAACATGCCTGTGGTGGGTTGGTTCATTGCAGCGTTTACCATTTTGGTAATTGCGACAACCGCAGTTGCCACCGTCACAGGCAACCTCGATAAAATTTTCGGATTCTTCAATGCCTACCGTCCGAAGAAGCGAGAATTTTCAGAAGCAGATTATCAGCGACTGCGCCAACAGCTGATTGATGTGATGCTACCGCAGGTCGTGAAACGGCTCGAAGACTCCTTGCATCACAAAATTCGGCTTGACCTAAAGCGAGAAGAACAGCGCCAGCGAGTCGGACGACGAGATTTACCTCCATTGAATGTAATGCCGGATTCTGATGCGGTGTTGAAGAGGCAGTATCGCTTTCAACCCACCGATCGCCTGCGGTTGATCCAAACGCTAAATGCATTGCCATCCGTCAAGTTTGAAGAACTCGAATTTGCGCTTCAACCGCCCCCAGGTGAGGTTCCGGGAAGTTCCGCTTCCCAGGGAAATCGAAGTAAGGCGTTTCTGGAATGGGTTGAAAGTGTAGACGGACCAGGACTGAAAAAATTGCAAGAGATTTTTGAGATGATTGGCATCGCTCCATCTCAAAGCGCCGATAAATCTATTGATGATGAAGTCAATTCAGCCGACACATCTACGTATGATCTGTTGAAACGAGAGAACATCAGCGGAAGACTACTGATTTTAGGAGAACCTGGAGCAGGTAAAACGAATGAGCTCCTTGCCTTGGCTAAAACGCTATTGCAAGAGGCACAACAATCCAGTGATGCCCCGATTCCAGTAATCTTTGAGCTTTCAGAATGGTCAGTTGGTAAGGGCCAGCAGCCCTTGGAAGATTGGTTAGGGGAACAGCTGGAGGAAAAATACAACGTTCCTCATAGGGTTTCAACACGGTGGATTAAGCAAGGACAGCTCTTTCCACTGCTTGACGGTTTGGACGAGCTTCGACGGGTTGATGTTGATCAATCAACTTCTTCAGAAGAGCTTGACCGAGAGCGCCAGGCTAAACAGATTCAGTGCATACGCACCATCAACACATTTCTCGATGTGCATCCATCCACATCTTTGATGGTGTGTTGTCGTCGCAAGGAATATGAGGCTTTGGAAACTCTGGGTGAATCTCTGAAGCGACTCAATGGAGCAATTTATCTTCAAGCACTGGATGATCGTCAAATCAAACAATACTTGCAGTCGTCTAACCGAGAATCGCTGTGGGATGCTCTGAACCAACAGCCCAACCTTAGAGCCCTTGCTCGTTCACCGCTGTTCTTGCTGATGCTAGTCGTCGCTTATCAGGGACAACCCATTCGAAGTACGGACCAGTTGCTAGATTTCTACATCGAGAAACAATTAAGTGACTTAAATAATCAAGGCGCTTATTCTCCTAGGCGAGCCCCTTCAGAGGAACAGACCCATCATTACCTCACTTGGTTAGCAACCAAACTTGAAGAACAAGAGGTCACAGAATTTCTAATTGAGCGCCTGCAACCTTCCTGGTTAGACAGAAATCAAGACAATAGGCGATATCGGCTGATCGGCGAGCTGATTTTCGGGCTGATTTTCGGGCTGAGTGTTGGGCTGATTGTTGGGTTAAGGTACGGGCTGGTCGTTGGGCTGATTTTCGGACTGATTTTCGGGCCGTTTTTCGGTCTGAATGGCGGTCTAATTGAAGAAAGAGAAAATATTAAGCTTATCGAGGAAGTTAATTTTTCCTGGAAGAAAGCCTTGAATCAGGGGCTGCCTTTTGGGCTAAGTGTCGGGTTACTTTTTGGACTGATTGGCGGGCTAATTGTTGGTTTGAGGAGCGAGTTGATTGTCGGTTTGATTGTTGGGCTGAGTATCGGGCTACTTTTGATGCTTAGTGTCGGGCTGACTTTCGGGCTAATTTTATTTGAATCTGATATTAGTGATAAACGCAAGCCAAATCAAGGGATCAAGCGATCAGCTAGAAATTCACTGCTTTTGGTGTTGATTTTCGGGCTGATTTTTGGGTTGATTTTTGGACCGATTTTCGAGCTGACTTTTGAGCCGATTGTTGGGCCGATTTTCGGGTTGATTTTCGGGTTGATTTTTGGGTTGATTGGCGGGCTGATTGTTGGGACACAGGTAATTATCCGGCATGTCTGTTTACGCATTGTCTTATTTCTATCTGGTGTTGCTCCCTGGGATTACGAGGCATTTCTTGAGCATGCTGAAAATCATCGCTTTATTCAGCAGGTTGGGGGGCGCTATCGTTTTGTCCATGATTTGCTGCGTAAGCGGTTTGCTGATCGCTATGAGCCGAAGTGGAATCCCCCGCTGTCGCCGCCCCCTTCTTGAAGGGGGCTGATCAAGGTGCGGGTTAATCGCGAAGAGGTTGCCCCCGTTGCCGCCGCCCCCTTCTTGAAAGGGGCTGATCAAAATACGAGTTTTATTGCAAAGAGGTTGTCCCCGCTATCGCCGCCCCCTTCTTGAAAGGGGCTAATCAAGGTGTGGGTTAATCGCGAAGGGGCTGCCCCTTCTGTCGCCGCCTCCACGAACAAGAAGTTTGTTGAGTTGCAGTTACTGACGTCCCCCTTTTTAAGGGGGATTAAAGGGAGATTTAGGGAATCCAACACCGCGCTATGCTTTTGGTTTAGTCTAGAAATTGCTGTCGTTGTCTGTTGCGAGCTGTGTTTTTTAGCGTTGTTATCCCAACCTATAATCGAAAGCCGATTTTAGAGAAGTGCCTGCTCGCCCTTGAACATCAGGCCTATGAAGGCTTTGAGGGCATTGACGGGTATGAGGTGATTGTTGTCGATGATGGCTCGACAGATGATACCGTTGCGTGGCTAAAGGGCAATCCAACAACCTATCCTCACGTCAAGCTGTTTGAGCAAGACCATCAAGGTCCTGCTGGGGCTCGTAACTTGGGTGTTGAGAAAGCGACAGGTGACACGATTATCTTTATTGACAGTGATTTGGTGGTAACAGAGGTGTTTCTTAAGTCCCACGCAGAAGCATTGGTGCGTGGACAGGACGAGTTGGGGAGCGATCGCCTTTTTACCTACGGGCGCGTAATCAACACCTGCAACTTTGATGAACCGACGGTTGAACCGTTTAAGGTGACGGATTATTCTGCTGCGTACTTTGCAACGGGGAATGTGGCGATCGCCCGTCACTGGTTGATTGAGGCTGGACTATTTGACACGGGGTTCCAACTCTACGGCTGGGAAGATCTGGAGTTGGGGGTACGGCTTAGAAATTTGGGACTGACGTTGATTAAGTGCCCAGAAGCGGTGGGTTATCACTGGCACCCGCCCTTTTCGCTGGAAGATATTCCGAATCTTATCGATAAGGAAATTCAGCGTGGGCGCATGGGTGTGTTGTTCTACCAAAAGCACCCCACGTGGAATGTGCGCATGATGATTCAGATGACGTGGCTGCATCGGGTGCTGTGGGGACTGTTGTCTCTGGGGGGACGCATTAACGAACGCACCATCGCGCCGCTGCTCCAATGGCTGATTGACCAAGGGAAACCACAGCTCGCATTGGAGGTGGCGCGCATTTTTCTGAATTGGTACAACGTGCAGGGCGTATATGCGGCCTATGCAGATTGGCAGGCAGAACAATCGGCGTAGGGGCGAACGGCCGTTTGCCCAGATGCAGATGGCACGGGATTAACCCATGGCCCATTGTTCGCCGTCAGTGGCGATCGCCGGACGTTCGAATGACACGCGGGTTGGAGCGGTTGCCCTTAAAGGTTTGATGGCGGTGGTGATTTGATGGACGCCCCACCAGTTTTCGGTGCGTACAGCGTCGAATCCAGCTCGTCCCATCCAGGCGTCGGTGCTGCCTGCGGCATAGGACTTAATATAGGGTTCTTCAAAAATTTCGGTGAGCCATTGGGTTTGACGCAACACCGTTTGGTCACCATCTAAAATCACGATCTGACCACCGGGCTTCAGCAAGCGGAAGCATTCGTAGAGGATGGTTTGGGCGATCGCCGGGGGTGTTTCGTGAAAGAGAAGAGATGCCGTCACAATATCGAAGGACTCATCTGCAAAGCCGGTGGATTCAGCGTTGCCGTGACGAAACTCAATCTCAAGGTTGGCTTTCTGGGCTTTCTGCTCAGCAACCACCAACATGAATGGGGATAGGTCCATGCCAATCACGGCTGCTTGAGGATACGCTTGCTTGAGCAATAGGGTCGTCGATCCGGTGCCACAGCCCAAATCAAGTAGTCGCAAAGGTTGGCCGTTAATGCGATCGACAGCACCTTGCCTGACCCACTCTTCATGGGGTGGCACCGCGTACCGCGTCACTGGGTCGTAGGTGACGGCAGCATCGATGCTGAGATAGCCATTTGTTACGCCGTGAAAGTTTTGGCTCTGATAGTACTCGGGGTAGGTCACGGTGTCTGAACGGAGGCGATCGCACTCTGATTCCCAGTCAATGCTGTTGCGATATCGCAGCATGGTCTCACGATCTAGAAGCAGGTTGCCAAACACCGGCATGATAAACCGTTCGAACAAATTGTCGTTACGCTCGTTGGTGCCGCTAGGAGCCATAGGTACGATTCCTTCAAGATTGACTCTTCAATAGTAACGAGTCAATCGTAATAAGAGGGAACAGTCGCAGGTTCAGTCTGCTGCCCTCTCATATCGCTCTTGCCATTTAGAGTAGGACCCCCAGTATCATTTGGTTCCTTAATGGTTTGTCGTCTCGTTCTAACGGAACTGGCGACGGTTATAAATGGTATGTCAGCGCTGTTCGCATGGATGAAAAGCAATGTTGTGGGGTACATTGCGCCCCATAACATTGCTTTTGTACTTAACGCAGATGCACACCACTATCTTTAGCGGCACCCATCAAACAACACACGGCATTCTCTAAATGGCGATTATCTAAATGATCTCTGATGCATTCAGAAGTGCCTGCCACGTAATCGGACCAGTGATGCCATTAACATCCAGTCCAACGCGCTGCTGGAATCGGGCCACTGCTTCTTCTGTCAGAGACCCGTAATATCCGGTGATGGGACCGTCATAGATTTCGATGTCGGTCAATATTTCTTGAATTTGACGAACGGGCTGCCCGCTATCGCCCCGATAAATGACCTCATTCGATGGTGGAACGACGACAACGCGATCGGTTGACGGGCGAGTTACGACAGGCTGTGGAACCGTTTGAACGACAACCTGTTGTGTTGCTGGGCGAGTGACCACCGGTGTTGTTACCATCGGCACGACTTCAACGGATTCAACCACAACGGTTTCTAATCCGATGAGGGCCTGATTCAACACTGTCAGTGTGGTGCTATCCGCAATTCCTGATGCAACGAGTCCATTGAGCTGCTGGAACCGAGTCACGGCTGCTTGGGTGAGGGGGCCGTAAAACCCAGTGATCGGGCCTTGATAGACCCCGACTTGGGTGAGCTGAGTCTGAAGCTGGGTCACATCTGCACCGGATAGTCCGGGGACAAGCTGTCGTTGGACCACTGGGCTGGTTACAATATTCGGGCTAGTAACAACATTTGTTGGCACCGTAGACACTACTGTTGGTGTCGTGTTGGCGATCGCCACGGTTGGTGTTGCGACGGTTGATGTGGTGGCTATGGTTGGTGTCACTACTGTCGTCGGTGTTGTCAGCGCTTGCAATACGGCCTCAGTTGCAGGACCCACCACACCATCAACCACCAATCCGTTGGCCCGCTGAAATTGCTCAACAGCGGCCTCGGTGATGTCGCCAAAATAGCCGGTGACGTTGGTGTTGAAATATCCTAAGTCTGCTAGCTCCTGTTGCAATAGGGTGACATCTAAGCCCTCATCACCGTTCTGCATCATGGCCGTTGCTCTGGGCGTTACGCCGATAAGCAATGAGAGACTACAGAGCAACGCAGACAGTCCCAGCGATGAAGACCGTACCCAGAGCGGGAGAGAAGTGGAGTGCGTCAGACATTCCCACGGTGCACGTGCATTGACGATGTCGCCGTTTTCATCGCCGAACGGCACACTATCGGTTGAATCTTCAAACTCTACCGCAGCATGCAAATAGCCTAAGATTTCCATTTCTCCCCACCCAGTTTTGTCAACAACAGTGACTTCAAAAATGATTTCAATCGTTCTGCCAATCAGGATTGACTCCCTTAATGATCGCCATTTCGATTGTGAATCAAACCATTCTGAATCAATTTGAGATCAGCACGAACACCACCATTATGGCTCCATAATCTAGATTATGATTTGCTTTTCATGTGTCTGGCGAAAAATTGTTTGGGAACCGACAGTTTTGAGTGAAGGGTTTAAGTGAAAAAGGGGCATGTGCAAAAGTGAATTGTTACTAACCGTGTTCAACCGTCTATGTCTAGTCAATCATCTAAGGTCTTTAAAATTGAGCACCCGTTGATTCAGCACAAGCTCACGCTGATGCGGCGAGCGGAAACAAGCACCGCGAAATTTCGATCGCTCCTCAAAGAAATCAGCATGTTGTTGGCTTATGAAGTGACGCGCGATTTGCCAATTAAGCTTGAGAATATTGAAACGCCGATGGCTCCTATGATGGCTCCCGTCCTCGCTCAGGACAAAAAGCTGGTGGTGGTTTCGATTATGCGGGCCGGACAAGGCATCTTAGATGGCTTTCTCGAACTGATTCCTTCGGCTCGGGTCGGTCACATTGGTCTCTATCGAGATCCAAATACTTTGGCTGTCATCGAGTACTATTTCAAGCTGCCTCAAGATGTGGGCGATCGCGACATGCTCGTGGTTGACCCCATGATGGCGACTGGAAATACTGCCGTCGCTGCCGTGAATCGTCTGAAAGAAGCCGAACCCCGATCGATTAAGTTTCTGTGTTTACTAGCGGCTCCTGAGGGCATTCAGCATTTTCATCACTTTCATCCCGACACGCCGCTCTACACTGCTGCGATTGATGAAAAGCTAGACTCACACGGCTACATCATCCCAGGGCTGGGAGATGCAGGCGATCGCCTATTTGGTACGCGCTGATTCGGATGCCGTCGGTGTAGATTCGAGAAATTTACCAACTCACACCCTGTGCCTTGCCTAATCACTCAGGATTTCTGAGATGCGGGTGGATATCGCACGCCTGCATCACCCAGGTAAAAGAGGGAAGCAGCGTGATGCCCGTATGACAATTCATTACAAAGAGTCAATGATTCTTTAATGCTTGGCAATGCTTCGTAATACGATTAGGCAGAAAGCTTCAAGCGCTCTGCTAAGTGTAGGATGACCAATTTGATGAACATTGTTGACGACAAAGTTGTTGTTAAGGACTACTTCAACGCCACCGGATTCGATCGCTGGCGACGCATCTATGGAGAGGGAGACGTTAACAAGGTTCAGCTTGACATTCGTAAGGGCCATCAGCAGACGGTCGATACCTTATTAGGCTGGATATCGGATGATGACAACGCCAAGGAATTAACGGTCTGCGACGCTGGCTGCGGTGTCGGTAGCCTGAGCATTCCCCTCGCTCAAATGGGAGCCACCATTTATGCCAGTGATATTTCGGAAAAAATGGTCGGAGAGGCTCAGCAGCGAGCAAAGCAGGCCCTCGGACAAGCCAATAACCCAACGTTCACAACCTCTGATCTGGAAGCCCTTTCAGGCAAATATCACACCGTTGTCTGTTTAGACGTGTTGATTCATTATCCTCAGGAGAAAGCGGCTGACATGATTCAGCATCTCAGCAGTCTTGCGGATTCTCGCCTTGTCTTAAGCTTTGCGCCGAAGACCCTGGCTTACACTGTCTTGAAGAAAATTGGCGACTTTTTCCCTGGGCCAAGCAAAGCCACGCGTGCTTATCTGCATCGAGAAGCAGATGTGGTCGACATTCTTCGACAGAATGGGTGGACGGTTAATCGAAATGCCATGACCAAGACACGGTTTTACTTTTCACGCATACTCGAAGCGACTCGAACTTAATCGATCCTGTGCATCGGCTGGCTGATCTTCATGTACACCACCGTTAGGAAAAACCTGTTCAAAAAGCATGTCTCTTGCAAAAGAATTAAAATAAAACTGACAGCTTCCTGAAATTTTAAGATTTGATGGGATGTGCAAGAAAACGTAATAAAAACTCTCATCAAAACCATCTACTGTAACAATCTAGGAATACCTTTTTTTGAGCCTGCATGACTGATGCGGCGATAGGCCAACGTTATCGATAGCCTGATTTCAGATATCTAAGAAAGCACTAGATTCTGACTTTTGTTGATGATCTAAATTTTGAAAACGTACCAGTAGTTAGGACTTTTTGTTATGACCTGTAATTTAGCGACAAAACTTCGCGAAGGGACCAAGAAATCTCACACGATGGCAGAAAACGTGGGATTTGTTCGGTGTTTTCTTAAGGGAGTCGTCGAAAAGACATCGTATCGAAATCTCGTTACTGATCTGTACTTTGTTTACTCTGCAATGGAAGAGGAGATGGAGCGTCACAAAGACCATCCGCTTCTCTCAAAGATCTACTTTTCTGAGCTCAACCGTAAAGAGAGCCTTGAGAAGGATTTGCAGTACTACTACGGCAGCAACTGGAAGAATGAAATTTCTCAATCGTCTTCAGGTGAAGCCTACGTTCAGCGCATTCGGGACATTTCGAACAACGATCCTGTTCTTTTAGTTGGTCATTCTTATACACGCTATCTAGGTGACTTGTCAGGCGGCCAGATTCTGAAGCGCATTGCTCAGCAGGCGATGAACCTCAATGATGGTGAGGGAACGGCTTTCTACGAGTTTGACGACATCAGCGATGAGAAGGCGTTCAAGAATACTTACCGTCAGGCCATGGACGATCTGCCGATTGATGAAGAAACGGCCGATCGCATTGTAGAGGAAGCGAATGCAGCCTTCGGAATGAATATGCAGCTGTTCCAAGAGCTGGAAGGCAACTTGATTAAAGCCATTGGCCAGATGCTGTTTAACGCGTTGACGCGTCGCCGTCGTCGTGGCAGCACTGAGCTAGCAACGGCAGAATAGGCGATTGGGTGTTTGCGATAAGAGAGGCGATCGCTTCTCTTACTGTTCTGTCTGATGTGATTGCATCGAGCAAAAACTAACGCTTATTGCCTGTTGATTCAACCTACTAACAACATATCGGGGTCATGTAGTATACTGCGCGACCCCGATATGTTGTTTTGAGAGCATTTGATTTCGATTCCTAAGCAAGACTCTAAAGCCATGCCCCAAGAGTGATACGATGAACGTCTGATATTCGTTAGGGCGTGCGAGCTGATGCAATTTTCCAAGATACTCATCGCTAATAGGGGAGAAATTGCTCTCCGGATTCTTCGTACCTGTGAGGAGATGGGAATTGCGACGATTGCGGTTCATTCTACCGTTGACCGAAATGCCCTCCACGTCCAGCTGGCAGACGAAGCGATTTGCATTGGTGAGCCCTCCAGCAGCAAGAGCTATTTGAATATTCCAAACATTATTTCTGCTGCCCTGCTCCACAACGCCTCAGCGATTCACCCTGGGTATGGGTTTCTGGCGGAAAATGCTCGCTTCGCGGAAATCTGTGCAGATCATCAGATTGCCTTTATTGGTCCGACCCCGGAAGCGATGCAGTCAATGGGCGATAAATCAACTGCTAAAGACACCATGAAACGCATTGGTGTGCCTACCGTTCCAGGGAGTGACGGTTTGCTGAAGGACGAGCAAGAAGCTATGAAAGTCGCTCGAGAGATTGGCTATCCCGTGATGATTAAGGCGACTGCGGGCGGTGGTGGTCGAGGGATGCGGTTGGTCAGAGATGACGGCGATTTAGTTCGTATGTTTTTGGCTGCTCAGGGCGAGGCAGAAGCCGCATTCGGTAACCCAGGCGTCTACATTGAGAAATTTATTGAAAATCCGCGTCACATTGAGTTTCAGATTTTGGCCGACAGCTATGGCAACGTCATTCACCTGGGTGAACGCGATTGCTCTATTCAGCGGCGGCACCAAAAGCTGCTCGAAGAAGCCCCAAGCATTGCCTTGACGTCAGAACTGCGATCAAAGATGGGCAATGCAGCCGTGCGAGTCGCGCAGTCCATCAATTATGTGGGAGCAGGAACTGTTGAATTTTTACTGGATTCATCGGGGAGCTTCTACTTTATGGAGATGAATACTCGAATTCAAGTCGAACATCCGGTGACTGAAATGATCACTGGACTGGATCTGATTGCTGAGCAAATCCGCATTGCCCAGGGTGACAAACTATCGCTTACCCAAGATCAGGTCCGGCTGTTTGGGCACACCATTGAATGTCGCATTAATGCTGAAGACCCTGACCAAAACTTCCGTCCCCATCCCGGTCGCATTAGTGGCTATTTGCCCCCAGGTGGACCCGGCGTGCGGATGGATTCGCATGTCTATACCGATTACGATATCCCTCCCTACTACGACTCACTCATCGGTAAGCTAATCGTATGGGGAACAACACGGGCCGAAGCCATCAAGCGAATGCAGCGGGCATTGCGCGAGTGCGCGATTACTGGGTTACCTACAACGATTAGCTTTCACCAAAAGATTCTGGAATCCCAAGATTTTCAACTGGGTGAGGTCTATACCAACTTTGTGGAAAAGCTGATGCAGGCGTCTCAGTAATAGAATGGACTTAAAGCTCCAGGATGATGGTCTTTTTAGAGGCTAAAACTATGACATGTTTGGAATATTAAAGATGGTGACCTCTTACGCCTCATGACAACATCGGAGCTATTTTCAAATTTAAGAGAACTGTCTCGTGCCGACAAATTGAAGGTGATGCAGTTTCTCATAACAGAATTAGCGAATGAAGAAGAGCCTGCCTTGCAAGCTGGTGCAACATATTCACTTTGGTCGCCTCTTGATGCGCACGAAGCTGCTCATAAACTTGCTCAACTTTTAGAATTGGAAGAACCAACGCAAGATGCGTGATGCAAGGCGATTTAGCTTTAGGGAAGGATTTGATACGTTTGGTATTCCAGATGCTCTGCCGCAGCTGAATTTGTCTCTTACCTATCAAGGAGTTTCGACAGAAGTATTGGCTTTGTTAGATACGGGTGCAAGTGTCAATGTTCTCCCATATCGTGTTGGAATTCAACTTGGTGCAGTTTGGGAAGAGCAAACAATGTCTGTCACTCTGGCTGGCAACTTAGCTCTAGTAGAAGCACGAGGTTTGTTAGTCTCGGCAAAGATTGATAATTTCGCTCCTGTTCGATTAGTTTTTGCGTGGAGCTTATCGGATGATGTTCCAGTACTTTTAGGACGGATGAATTTTTTTCTGGAATTTGATGTTTGCTTTTACCGCTCACAACTTGTATTCGATGTTTGTCCTAAGTCTGAGACTTCTAAATAGTATCTACAGAGGTGTGGATATAAGGGAGATACTAAATTGGCTTTATGCTATCTGTAAGAACTGGGATGGAATTTTTGCTCTTAGGGCATCGGGCAACGATGTGCCTTTTTTTTCAAAGTAATGCTGATGATCATCTGTGGCGCGATAGTAATCAGACGCAGGCTTGATGTCAGTTACGATGGGGTTTTCGAATTGCCCAGATTGTCCAACTTGGCGTTTTGAGTGGTGGGCGATCGCCTCTTGCATGGGTGAATGCACAAAGATAACCGAGCGATACTGTTCCCCTCGATCGGGTCCCTGTCGATTTAGAGTAGTCGGGTCATGGATCGACCAAAAGACCGTTAGTAAATCATCATAGGCAATTACCGATGGGGTGAATTGGAGATGTACAACCTCCGCATGGCCTGTGATTCGAGCGAGGACATCGAGATAAGACGGGTTTGGGAAATGTCCACCCATGTAGCCTACCGACGTTTCAACGACGCCGCGAACGTGACGAAAGGCAGCTTCGATGCCCCAAAAACAACCCGCCCCAAACGTTGCATAATCAAACTGAGATTCCATGTGTTCAGATGAATTCAATATCGTGCAGTTGCCTTTGACGGACGATGGATGATGGTTTCCAACACTCGGCGCTTCGCAGACGGATCAATACCGATCAGTCGCACATAGTCATTTGGGAATTGGTGGAGACAGGCATCAAGATGGGCGATCGCCTCTTGCTCGCTGGTACCTTGAATCGATGCACAGCTTTGCCATGAATTGGTGCGAAACCGTCGCTCACTCACGTGCTCAACGCCAATCCGGTAGCCTTGATTAACGAGCTGACGCACATGAGCAATCGCGTCTGAAGAGATGGCTGGGCTCGGCATCCCCGACGGTGTTGAGTCTGAAGCTGCACCGTTAGGTTGAGCAGCAACGGTTGGAGAGATAGAGAGGACCTGGGTAGAAGGGCGATCGCCACCATTCTCACTACCATTGCTTGACGCATGAATGACCGCGTCAGGTTTCGAATGTGATCCGGGTGCAGCACGCATGCCTGATCGGTCGTTGAGT
>JBCBLF010000067.1:9644-20634 GCA_038520475.1 Cyanobacteria bacterium J06627_8 | reverse complement strand
GTTAGCGTCGTGATGAAGTGTCCTAACGAAATTTGCCCTCGAACAGTGGCAAACAACGTTAGCGCCAAGATACCAAAGACACAGCTTTGAATGACAGTTCGCTGCCAAGTAAACAGCTGAACGTAGCCTCGGTGAATAGAATAATCAACCACCGTAAATTCTCGCTGAAGTCGCTCCTGCTGCCGTTTTAGCTCCTTCCCTTCGGTCGCAAACGCTTTAACTGTTTTGATGTTTGTGATGATCTCAGAGGTACGGCTTTCGGTATTTTCCATATACCGATCGAGAACCGCCTCTCGCTTCACTAAGCGCTGAAGCTTGTTCAGGGTAAATCCAAGAATAAACACAAACGAAATGAGAAAAGCGATCGCAATTCGCCACTCAATAAAACTGATGATGACGAAGATGCCGAATACGCGGAAGAGTTTCGGTAAAAGCTGTCCCGCTACATCAGGATAGGTCCATGTATGATTTGACAACCCTCGTGCAACCCGGCCAGCGATTCGCCCTGGGTTGTTTTCATCAAAAAACTCAAGGGGGAGGGTCAACAGTTTTTGAATCACGCGATTGGACTGGTCTCGGCGCGATCGCAATGGGATATCCCAGTGAAACCATGTGCCTAGCCAGGGTTGAATCGGAGCCCGAACAACCGTTGCAGCGAAAATGACCCCGAGCAATATCCCCAACATGGTTGTTTGATCGATCGGCCAGCCTACCCAGCTAGCGATCATAGTCACAACAGAACGACTGAGCGGGTCAACATCCCCGGTAGATAAAACATTAAGGATTTGTCCTGTGGCATATGGAACCAGCAGATCAATCACCTCAAACACACTACTTGCAGCAATGCTAAAGACGGCGATCGCCCAATAGGGACGAAAATAATTGACAATATCTTTGAAAGAAGACATGACGACCTGCCTTAAATGCATCTCAAGTCAGCAAAGATATTCTCTGGAAATCACGAATGTCTAGGATGCAAGCAAGCTGCTTAGTTATAGCTTTAGCCGTTTAGACTAGGACATCGAGTATCATTCAGTTCCTAGTTGCACGGCCATATTTATCTCCACTAGCGCTTTACTCCATCGACCGACACCGATAGGTCACACCGATGAATATCTTTGATCATTCTATACTACAAATGTAATCTTTTGACTACATTTCACATCATCGCTGTAGGTTAAGTCACTACAGATTAATGAAGGTGGGACAAATATCTGTTGTAGAAGGTTGTGAGATTACTGCAACTACTGCGACTCGACGAGTCGCAGTAGTTAGGTGAACACGTACACCCGCATGCGATCGCCTCAATGGAGGCACTTGTGCTAAGCCGCTTCAATTTATGGGCACAATAATTTGGGAACTCTCTACAGACATTGTGGTCAAAAAGAAGAACAGCTCTTAAATTTTTACCCAGTTCCTTTCCCTAAGAAAGGTCACATTTCTGAACGGCATTACTAAAGTCATCCCTCAGTCTTGATGTGAGCCAAATCAAATTTAAGATTTTATGAATCCACGTCGGATATCGAGTGAGCTCGTTAGTACCTTTAGTATGTTTCTAGTATGATTCGCTTGAGTCGGTTCAGAATATAGGATCGGGATGAGTCAACCATTGATGCTTGGATATTCGGTTACACCAATATCGAATACAGCAAGCAAACAGAGTTGCTGAGTATTTAATCGAGTGAGTAATTTTTATGAGAATTCTTGTTACTGGTGGCGCTGGTTTTATTGGGTCGCATCTGATTGATCGACTCATGAGCCAAGGTCACGACGTTATATGTTTAGATAACTTCTACACAGGCCACAAGCGAAATATCTTGGAATGGATGAACAATCCATATTTTGAGCTAGTTCGCCACGATATTACTGACCCTATTCGACTTGAAATCGATCAGATTTATCATCTAGCTTGCCCTGCATCACCGGTTCACTACCAATACAACCCAGTTAAGACGATTAAGACGAACGTCATGGGCACGCTCAATATGCTGGGGCTAGCTAAGCGTGTAAAGGCGCGATTTCTGCTGGCGTCCACGTCAGAGGTGTATGGAGATCCGGATGTTCATCCTCAGCCTGAAGAATATCGAGGCAATGTCAATCCCATTGGCATTCGAAGCTGCTATGACGAAGGCAAACGAGTCGCCGAAACTCTAGCATTTGACTATCACCGTCAGAATGACGTTTCAATTCGTGTTGCTCGTATCTTCAATACTTATGGCCCTCGAATGCTGGAAAACGACGGCCGCGTAGTGAGCAACTTTATTGTTCAAGCCCTTAAAGGAAATCCGATTACCGTTTATGGCGATGGATCTCAGACACGGAGCTTTTGCTACGTGTCTGACCTGGTAGAAGGTTTGATGAACCTAATGAACGGTGACTACATTGGTCCTGTGAACTTGGGCAATCCGGGTGAGTATACGATTTTGGAACTTGCTCAAACCATTCAGCAAATGGTGAATCCATCAAACGACATTAAGTTTGAACCGTTACCACAAGACGATCCCCGTCGTCGCAAACCAGACATTACGAAAGCGAAGCAGTTTCTTGGATGGGAGCCGACGATTTCTCTGAAAGAGGGATTAGCGATGACAATCGATGATTTCCGTGCTCGTGTCAAGGTCAACCAGCCCGAGCCAGTCTCGCTGTGAATCTGTTAGGCCAAAGGATTGAGTCAAACCAGGCTGAATCGCTTGGCGAAGGATGTTCTGATTCAGGTGCAATTAGACAGTAAAAGCCAATTAGCTTTGAATTTCTACGAAACCTAAGTGGTTTCATTCTAGTCTTTAACCTTACGTATTTACGATTATCAGAGGAGTTTCCTAATGCGTGTTTGTGTCATTGGTACAGGTTATGTTGGCCTTGTGACAGGTGTGTGTCTCGCTCATATTGGTCATGATGTTATCTGTGTCGATAACAACGAAGAAAAAGTCAAGGTCATGAAAGCTGGGCAATCCCCTATCTACGAGCCAGGGTTGTCTGAGCTAATGCAACAGGCTATTCAAGATAATAAGATTCAATTTACAACGGACTTGGCAGCAGGCGTTTCTCATGGGGAAGTGTTGTTTATTGCTGTTGGAACTCCACCTCTGCCAACTGGGGAGAGTGATACTCGGTATGTAGAGGCAGTTGCCCGTGGCATTGGTAATCACCTCAACGGTGGGTACAAGGTCATTGTCAATAAGTCTACAGTGCCTATCGGTTCTGGTGACTGGGTCCGCATGATCATTCTCGATGGTGTCGCCGAGCGTAAAAAAGAAATGGTTGCATCTGGTGGCGGCACGGCAACAGTTGCGTCAACTCCTGATTTTGATGTAGTCAGCAACCCTGAGTTCCTCCGCGAGGGGTCAGCGGTGTTTGATACCTTCAACCCAGATCGGATTGTGCTAGGCAGCAACGGTCAGCGGGCGATCGCCATGATGAAGGATCTTTATGCACCCATCGTGTCTCGCCAGTTTGCAACCGATCAGTCTCTTCCGACGGTTCCTGTCGTTGTGACCGACCTGAGCTCCGCAGAGATGGTGAAGTATGCATCTAACTCGTTCCTCGCAACGAAAATCAGCTTCATCAACGAAATTGCAAACGTATGCGATCGCGTTGGCGCAGACGTTACCCAAGTTGCAAGAGGCATCGGTCTTGACTCTCGAATCGGCAGCAAGTTCTTGCAGGCGGGCATCGGCTGGGGAGGATCATGCTTCCCGAAAGATGTCGCGGCGCTGGTTCATACAGCAGACGACTACGGATATGATGCAACGCTGCTGAAAGCTGCGGTTGACGTCAACACTCGACAGCGCCTTATCGCCGTAGAGAAGCTTCAGCAAGTGCTAAAGATTCTAAAGGGTAAAACCGTCGGTCTTCTAGGATTGACCTTCAAGCCTGACACGGATGATATGCGAGATGCTCCAGCACTCAATCTCATTGAGCAGCTCTCTCGACTCGGTGCAAAGGTCAAAGCCTATGACCCGATTGTGTCGCAGTCGGGACTTAGAGATGGATTGTCTAACGTAATGGTAGAAACTGATCCAGAGCGTTTAGCCGATGGTTGTGATGCTCTGGTTGTCGTCACTGACTGGAAACAGTTCAAGAGCCTCGACTACAAGAAGATGGCTAGTTTGATGAATAGCCCCATTATGATTGACGGTCGTAACTTCCTAGATAAAGGTGCTTTAGAAGAGATTGGTTTCCAATACGTTGGAATTGGCCGCTAATCGACCGCTCTCACTTTTGAGACCTTGAGTGAAGGCTCTCTCCCTGCTAGGCGAGGAGAGACGCCTTCACTCAATCTAAACAGCGACACCTGAAGCCGGAAGGCTCAGGTGTCGCTGTTTTGTTGACTTGAACAGTTAGCGTCCTAACCAGAGCACGAACCCGTTCAAGTCAAGTCATATCAATTCTTCGAAAAACAGCTACAAATGAAGGGTGCTCACGCAATTCTTGGGCACCCTTCATTTGTAGCTGTTTTTTAGGGAAACGGTATTCGTAATTGCTTGATGCGGGTCTGAACTTTTTGGAAAACCGGGGCAGCTTGCTTTGGCTCAACGACTAATTTTGGCTTCTCTTCATTGAGGTATCGATAGTCTTCCCAAAGATCCCAATAGGGGCAGCCCGGTTCAATACGGAAGCCAGCCCAATGGAGATATTGCAAAGGCTGTCCTCCACGATTGGGATCGATTAACCCATTCCCTTGGCGGACAAACTGAGGGCTTCCGGCCCAGTTTCCAGGGGCTCCTCCAGAGCGGCGCACAATATTGAATCGCTGTTTGATGCGTTTCAACACCATGTAGTTGATGATGGGCTGATCAGACGTTTTCTGAGAGAAATCAAAGTATTCTGGATGCGCTGCACATTCTTGGAACGTTTCGTACAAGTTCATCTCAGTGATGACACCTTTGCGAGATCCCCAAAATCCTCCGTTGAAGATATCTTGCATCTCATGCGCTTGAAATACCCCCTCACTCAGCACTGTCGGGGTAAAAACGTTCGCAATGCCCCCTGAATGCTGATAGTCGCAGCAAATAAAGTCATGCTCTGCCAAATAATTCAAGTTATCAGCGATCTTCTCAAAGACAACGATGTCGGTATCGATGTAGATAAATTCGTCAAACGGACCGAACCAACACGCCTGTTTACGAAATTGGTTGGGGCGAGCAAAAAAGCGATCGCCAAACACATCTCTCAGCCGAACGGATAGATCCATGATGAAATCCAGCGGGTCATAGACCGACACCCCAAACTGGTCTGCTAGAATTCGTGCGACCTCTTGATAGTGATCGTCATAGGGAATTAACACCACTGGAGTATCTGGGTCAAATCGTCGAATGCTATTCATTAAGGCGATCGCATAATCGGCAAATGAGTCATTCGCCATGATGTAGATTCCGCGATTCATTCGTGGTCATCCTCGCTGGTTAACGTAGTCAGATAGCCAGTTCATTAAGTTCAGCTTGTGCAAAATCACCTGACGGGCTTCGGCGATCGCCTCTTTTCGTTCGTGCCAGGCATCTGGGGTAGCGATGAGGTCATTGATATACGCTAGGCCTGCTTCATCCAAGCTAGGTAAGCGCACAAAGCTACCTTCGGGTAAGAGCGCATCAGCTGCAGAACCGCCGTAATAGATGGGTAAGCACCAGGACAGCAACGAATCCCAAAGCTTTTCACTGGCGTACCAAGCATTATCGGCATAGTTTTCGATGGCTAAGTTGTAATAATAAGGAGCCATGACGTGCCATTTGTTGCTGACTTCACCACCGCCATTCGCCCACTCCGGTAATCCTCGACCAAACAGATCCACGTCCATACCGCTGTCTACAAGCTGCTGCATAAATCTGAGCCGCTTCCGGTGATTTTCTGTTCGACTAATTCCAGAGGTAATCCAACTGCATCTGCGTTCCTTCAGTGGAGCATCAAGGGTATCGAGTTCTCTAAAGGAAGCTTTGACGTACCAGATGGCTGGCATATAGTCCGGTATGGGAGCAAAATCCGCAGGACCTGACACGAAGCCGCAGTGTGATTGCGCCAGTTCGTAGTGATGTTTTTGCTTTTCCACAACTTCATCAAGGGGTGGCTCTCGGGTCAACGCGATGATGCGTTCTTTAGGAACGTGTTGTAGTAAGGCGTCGAGTTCGGACTGCTCAGGCTTTTGTGCCTGTAAGGATGCGTTGCGACGAAATGACCACAGGGGTGAACGGGTCGACGTTGACGGTAGAGGAAAATCGTACTGGTAGAGCAGCAAAAAGTCAGGATGGGGCGATCGCGCCATGAGTTGAACGTTGCCCCATTGACCGGCAGCGTGAGGCGTTTGATTCCACAACCAATCGACAGGACGCGGATTCAAGCCGGTGTAGGAACTGATCATCCCGATTGTGTACTGAGTGGTATCTGTCATCGAGTGGTATCCGCTTTATCCTACGTTCATCAGGCATTCATATTGATAGCTTTTAATCAAAGGATTGTGGCTTGTGTGTCAGCCTTGAGCGCCATCAATAAATACCCAAAAGCCCTCAAGGACGGTACGGCCACGACGATTAGAACATGACAGCTTGGGCAAAGATGCCTCTTGCACCGCCATCAGTCTTAGGACAGTTTTTTGAGCACGCAGAGTGTGTCTATAAAAGTGTCACTGTCACAACTAAGCTGGCCATAGCGATACGTCACATGAAGTTGACCGATGAGTCAAACAACGTTGGTCAAGGCGCATCCTGGTCTCATAGAATTCTGGCCTCATTTAGGAAAGAAGGAACTCTCGTGGGAATCTTATGGGTAACCCAAATGCTATCCCTTATCTTGAGGATGAAATATCTGCGCAAGCTTTACGATGGTCTACTGACGGATCAGTTTGACCAAGAGCGAAGGCCAAGCTTAGAGTACCCAAAACACCCTAGGAATCCCAGATGGCTCGACTGCATTTATCCAACTTGTTTAATGCTCGATTATCCCGAAAGATTGTGCTGTGGATCTTTGCGAGCATTGTTGTTATCGAGGCGATTATCCTCGTACCTTCTGTCTTTCGAAGAGAGCAGGAGCTCTTGCAATACCTAGAAGACGTATCAACGGCTAAAGCATCGGGTATCTTCGCCACGAAGGATTTAGCCGTTGATGATGAACAGATCCTGGCCTACATGCAATCGCTCCAAGAAAATGACGTGGTGGTCGGGGGTGCCCTTTATCGGACCGACGGTAGCCTTGTCGGGACATTTGGGGAATCACCTGAACTCACCTACACCGACGTAGCCACAAAGGGAAAAGAAGCAGCACTCAATCGCTTTGAATCTCGATATGAAGCGCTTTGGTCGATGTCACCGCTTGAAGGTCGGTACGTCTTAATCATTCGGCACGACTCGACATCTGTTAATGAGGAATTCTTTGCATTTATTGGTCGAATTTCTGGGTTGGTGGTCATTATCTCGGCGTTTGTGACGATCGCGACGTGGATTGTTCTCGAACGCCTCATCGTTTCCCCAATTTTGCTGCTACGTCAAGATCTACTGGGAGCAGGCGAAACGCTAAGTCAAGACAACGGGTTGGGTAAACTGCCCACATTTGAGTCCATTGACGATGATCGCCAAGACGAGCTTGGTGAGGTCAATCAGGCTTTTCTGCAAATGGTACGGCAAATCTCAGATGCTAACGCCTTTCGAACCCAGGCAGAGGAAGATCTGCGTCTATCAGAGGAGAAATTTTCGAAAGCGTTTCACTCAAGTCCAAACCCCTCCACGATCAGTACGTTAACCGATGGGCGCCTGCTCGAAGTGAACGAAAGTTTTCTCATGTTGTTTGAACACACAGCCGATTGTGTGCTGGGCCAAACGGCAAAAGATATTCATCTGTGGGCTGATTGGGGCGATCGCCAACGAATGATTCGCAGGGTTCAAGAAAGAGGATTCGTCAAAAATCAAGAATATCGGTTGCGGTCTAAGGTTGGGAACATTCGCACAGTTTTGTATTCTGCTGAGAAAATTCAGATCAATGGCGAAGATTGTCTCTTATCAGTGTTTAGCGACATCACTGAGCGAAAGCGTTCGGAAGAGGCCCTCCGAAACAGTGAAGTACGATTTCGCACTTTGATTCAGCAGGCGGTTGATGGCTTAATCGTTCTCGACAACTGTGGACGCGTGGTGGATGCCAATCGGCAATCTTGTCGAAACTTGCAATACAGCCGCTCTGAGCTGCTGTCATTGTCTGTCAAAGATTTTGTGGCAGAAACACCAATCCAGGATTTCTCTGAACTGTGGCAGCGGCTTGAATCGACCGAGTCCATTACGGTTGAAGGAAAGCATCGTCGAAAAGACGGCTCCATTTTCCCAGTCGAAGTCCGATTGGGAATGCTCAACTACAGTGCAGAAAAGCTATTGTTGGCCCTTGTTCGAGACATTTCAGAACGCAAAAAGGCGGAAGAAGCAACTGCCCGACTCGCGGAAATTGGTGAGCTGGCATCCATGATTGTGCATGAGGTGCGCAATCCGTTGACGACCATTCTCATGGGGTTAAGTTCGTTTCAGCGGATGGAGTTGCCTGAGCGAGCAAAAGCTCGCCTGTCGTTGGCCATGGAGGAGTCGGAGCGGTTGCAGCGACTCCTCAATGAAATTTTGCTCTATGCCCGGGAACAGCAGCTTGAAGCCAGTGAACTTAACCTGATCGAGCTGTTGACGGAGCTGTCTGAATCATTACGGGAAATGCCCTATGCGATTGACCGCACGATTCAGTTTATGGCACCGTCAGATGTAGTGATGGTGAACGGCGATCGCGATAAGTTGAAGCAGGTGTTCATTAATTTAGTGAGCAACGCCTGCGAGGCGATTCCAACGGGCGAGGTTGTGAGTTGGGATGTGTTGATTAAAGAGGGTTCGCGGCACATAGAAATTCGAGTACACAATGGTGGTGATCCCATTCCCTCCGAAATCCTACCGCGTTTGACCAAGCCGTTTTTCACAACAAAGTCAGCTGGAAACGGGCTGGGGCTTGCGATTACGAAACGAATCGTTGAAGCGCATCGTGGAACACTGAGTTTTCGGTCAACAGTCGAAGATGGAACAACGGTTACGGTGCTATTGCCAAAAATTGGAAGGGTAGCGGGTTAGGCCACTCGCTGATAGCGCTGATCCATCAGCTGAGCAATAATGCTGGTGAGTTCTTTATCAACGAACGGCTTAACAATATACCCATTGGCTCCAGCTCGAAACCCTGCTTCACGATGGGTGCGATCGCCCATACCCGTAACGAACACGATGGGATTATCGAAGCCTGCATGTCGTAAGCGTTGACAGACTTCTAAGCCTGACATGCGAGGCATGTCTCGATCCAGCACAATCAGATCAGGATAGGGAAACGACCAGACCTTTTTCAAAGCATCAACACCATTTAAGGCAATCGTTACCTCGTAGCCTTCATCTTCTAAGGCCATTGCTAGAAGTTGGGCCAAGTTAGGTTCGTCATCGACGACTAGAATATGTTTGTTCATGATTATTCCTCGAGACAGCACGGTATTGGTCTTGATATCTGTGTGAGCTGAGCGTGGGCTTGATATGAGCATTGCGCAGCCAAACTCTATCCTCGAGGTACTGCACGTTTTTCTCTTTTTTCAGTATGCCCAGCGGCACTGAGGAGCCTCTGACCCTTTGATTAGAAACTGATGAGGAATTGAATGAATCACTTAGTCATTCAGGGCGCGGATGTTCTCTCGCCTGTGGGTTGGATCCCTGATGCAACCGTTGTCATTGAGGAGGGACGCGTGAGTCGAATTAATCCGATTTCTAGCCCTCCGGGTCTGCCTACTATTCGAACTCAAGGATTGCAAATGCTTCCGGGCATTGTAGACATTCACGGCGACGCCTTCGAGCGCATGATTTGCCCCCGTCCGGGCGTTAGCTTACCTTTATCACTGGCGATCGCCGAAAATGACCGGAGTCTGCTAGCGGCAGGCATCACTACCTTCTTCTACTCCATCACCGACTCTTTTGAGCCCGGACTCCGAAGTCGAGCCATGGCCCGTCAACTCATCCAGTACCTTCAAGCGGATGGAGTACCCATTCAAGTTGACAGCCGCATCCATATTCGACACGAACAGGCGAATACGGCAGATTTCTCTGAACTATGCGACTGGATTGACCAGAAGAAAATTCAGCTTGTGTCGCTAAATGATCACCTCCCTGAATCGCTAGACGAGCAGGCGTTGAGCCGCTACGCCAACGGTATTCGAAAACGAGTTCAGCTCTCTGACGATGACCTCAAAGCGCTCGTCACCTGGGCTGCTAAACAGCGAGATGCCGGGGCCGAGCAGGTCGAAACATTGGTGGAGCGATCGCACACGGCTGGCGTTCCCGTTGCTTCCCATGATGATGACAGCGAAGAGAAGGTGGCGATTAGCGCGAGACGGCAAGTAGCGATCGCTGAATTTCCGTCACGGGTTGACCTCGCGGCAAAATCTCAGGAATATGGTGCATCCGTGCTGATGGGGTCACCAAATCTGGTGCGGGGTGGGTCACACGTTGGATTTATGAGCGTGAAAGAAGCCATCCAAGGCCGCGTCTTAGATTGTTTGTGTTCGGACTACCACTACCCGTCACTGTTTTATGCTCCATTCTTAATCGAGCAAATGAAGCTGATGCCATTTGAAGAGGCCTGGAAGCTCGTGTCTGAATATCCTGCCCGTGCCGCTCAGATTCAGCAGCAGAAAGGGGCGATCGCCCCTGGATTGGATGCAGATTTTTTGCTCGTGAAGCCCAGCCCAGTAGGAGATCCAGCCCATGGGCTCCCTGCGGCGATCGCCGCTGTGTTCATCAAGGGAAAGGAAGTCGCACGCTATGACGGATGAGGTGAATCTATCTCCTACTGCTGGGGCAACGCATGACACGCTCTCACAGTTTATTGTGTATGCTTGCCCTGTTGGACCGCTCGCTGAGCAACTTGACTATTATCTTCAGGCTAGCCTCAAGCAGTGTGGCGCAAATGCAGCCCATCGATACATGCCTCACTGCACCCTCACCGGATTTTTCCA
>JBCBLF010000067.1:0-9545 GCA_038520475.1 Cyanobacteria bacterium J06627_8 | reverse complement strand
GCTTTCATTCAACGATGATTGGCATGGCCTCGAAATAGAGGCCGACTGGCTCAAAACCCTGGTTGACGACTTCTCAAAGCATGCCGATTCTTCGACGCGTCCAGATGAGATTCGCCTCAAAAGCTGGCTGCACCTGAGTTTAGCCTATAAGTTCGACCTCTCTCACGCAGCACAGCTACGAGACCTAGCCGAGGCCCACGTCAACATCGAATCAGATGTGAATTGGGAATTGCGCTACTATCAGCGGCTCAAAGAGCTAAACACCGATACGACTGCGGTAAGCCAGACCGAAAAACCAATCGAAACCTATGGGGGCGATCGCTGGATCTGCCACCACGCATGGAAACTTTAGGAACAAGTAGAGGGCAGCATTAAAGATAGAAAGCTAGAAAAAGGCGATTGCTAAGGCTGGTTCTTTTCTGCTGCCGTCGATTACTCTCCAGCTTGGTTCTTGAGTAAATTCACGATGTCGTCTGAGACCCAGAGGCCAACGTCTTTTGATGGCGATTATTCATTCTGTGGTTCTCGATTCAAAAGGCTTCGCCAATGCCCTTCTTTTTGACAGATGACTCGCTTCCATCGTTTAGGAGTGGGGTAGAGAACACAATGCCACTGAGGGAAGAAAAAACTTCTGGCATAGGACCAATGGAGCAGATAAAATAGCAGGCCATGATTTCCGTCAATTCTGAAGCCGACTTTATTAAATGAACGAAATGAATCGTGTCGTTTCTTAGGCTCCCCGTGCATTATGGGAGAAAGTTAGCGCGCATTGGAGAACGGTATTTGTGGCTAGGCAGCAGAAGATTTGCAAATATCTGACCTGGATGGTTGGTGGAGCCGTGGTTGTGGCGATCGCCCCTCCTGTTGTTGGATTGATGACATCCGTAGGCGAAGAGGGTATCGATGCATTGCGGCTTCATGGAGAACCGTTTAACATCACGGGCGAAAAGATTGCAATTGGCCAGGTTGAGCTGGGTCGTCCATCTGTATTTGGGCTTGACAAGACCGCTCCAGTGAACCGAGTCGTTGACGTTGCTCAGGTCTTTTTTCGCGATGACGTCGCTGAAGCCGACGGGTTAGTTGACCCCCATGCCGCTAATGTAGCAAGCGTCATGATCAGTCAAGACAAAGGACTGACAGGAGTTGCTCCAGACGCAAACTTATATTCCTCTGCGATTGGGGTGCTGGGTCGAAATGGTCAGCCGGAGGAATGCTTAGCTGCCCAAACGGTAGCTCAGCAAAATGGTGGCGATGTTCGGGCGATCAACTTTAGCTTTGGTGAGTCATTGGCGCGTGATCCTCGGCCCGATGCCATGCTAGATGGAAATGCGCTGCTGACTCAGTGCATCGACTGGTCATCGACTGAGCATGGTGTGCTCTACGTTATTGCTGGGAATCAAGGTCGAGGCGGCATTCCAATTCCGACAGATAACTTCAATGGCATTACGGTCACCAACTCGACGATAGTCGATGGCGTCTTCAACAAGGTTGATTACTCTAGCCTGAGCAGTGAGCCTGAATTCTTGCCTGGGCGATCGCCGGATAGTGAAAGCAATGTGGGTCCTCGTCGCTCAGTTAGCTTGGTTGCACCAGGAACTCAGATTCGCATGATTAATCCTGATGGCAACACCGTTCGTGCAACGGGCACCAGCTTTGCTGCTCCTCATGCAACAGCAACTGTTGCGCTGATTCAACAGTCGGGCGATCGCGAACTCAGAACACGGTCTACAAATTGGTCGCTTGATTCTCGCAATCCACAAGTGTCGAAAGCGATCTTGATGAACTCAGCGGACAAGCTATTTGACGACGGGAATGGGCTGCATCTGGGCATGACGCGCACGGTCGTCGATCATCGAAACCGTCCATGGGTTGAGCTCGATGCCTACACGGATCCAACGCGTCCGCTCACGGCTGCCTTGGGCACAGGGCATCTCAACGCCTATCGGGCCCATCAACAAATAACCAGCGGACAATGGAGCCCTGAGAATGACGTACCGGTGATGGGCTGGGACTATCGGTCTGTATCCGATAATAGCGATATTGCTCCTGCGTTTCGAGATTACGTCATCGATACTCCGCTCCAGGGCGGTAGCTATGTGTCGACCACGCTCTCCTGGACTCGAAAAGTCACGCTGAATGATACCAACGACAACGAACAATATGATCTGGGCGAAACCTTCACTGATGAAGGGTTAAATAATCTAGATCTTTACCTCATGCCGGTTGATGCAACGCGCACAAGGGACAGCGTTTGGAGCTCCGTTAGCGAGGTCGATAGTGTCGAGCACATCTTTCATCGCATTCCTGAAACGGGCCGGTACAAGATTCGCGTAGTCTATAACGACCAGGTGAATGATGCCGAGCAACCCTATGCGCTAGCCTGGTGGGGCGTTGCGGCCCAGTAAGCTGAAGGACGTGTTTTCTGGAGAAGCCGCGCTCCGCGTGGCTTCTCCAGAAATAAATGTTTTTATGACTTAATTAATTTGCGTAACGCCCTAAATCTACATATAGGGTCAACAATACATTTGTCTCTGGTAATTTTCTATATCTAGTGCCATCATAGGACTCACCATCGCGGTAGGTGGTTAGGTTCAGCACAGAAAGGGTGGGATTGCGTGTAACGCGCCTCTTGATACCTTGACGAACCAACCGATGCCTCGCGATGGATGATCGCGATAGCAGTTGGGGTGTTTCATCTGATGCGATCGCCTCAATTGCTTCTAGCCAGGGCACTCCTATGACCTATACCGTCTCTGCGGCTAAGCTTCAAACCTATTATCGTTGCCCCCGCTCCTACTATTATCGCTACGAGCGACGGTTGCCGAGTGCCGCCTTTTTTGGATCTGCAGCCCTTGGTACGTCTCTCCATCAGGCGCTCGCAAAAATTTATGGTGACTGGCACTACCAGGATGCAGTCCCCCGGCTGGAATGGATTGAGCAATGCTGGAATCAGCATATGCGGAACCTATCTGCGAAGCAGATTGAAGAAGGACGCTCCATCCTTAAGCGCTATTACTACGAATTCATGGTGAATCGTGGCTCTGTCCGCAAGCCAGTCGCCGTTGAAGGACGCATTCAAGGGTTGCTGCGTGCTCAAAATTTAGAATTCATCTTAAGTGGACGATACGATCGCCTCGACTATTGCGGCGATGGCTTAGAGCTCATTGACTACAAATCGACAAAGGTGCTGTCGGTAATTGATACCGAGCAGGTCGATTTACAAATTGGCCTCTATTATTTGGCACTGGAGCAACGATATCAGCGAAGCCTCAAGCGACTGAGTCTAATTTATTTGCGAACGGGAGACACAGTCTCATTTGATGCAACGCCATCCCATAAGCAGCAGGTTCAAAGCCTCATTGGAGAGTTAGCGGTGCAGCTTAGGCATGATCGTCGATGGACCCCATTTCCTGGAGATCATTGCGATCGCTGTGCTTATGCGAAGTATTGCCCAGCGGTGAATACTTCACCAGAGCCGTTGCCCAACGAGGGGCGTCCAACTCGCCCAATGCAGCTTGCATTGAGCCTGTAGCCTATCGCAATATTTGATGCCATTGTCGTGTGTCAGTCTTGGGCGTGATGGGTATTCTCTAGAGCGTGAATCGATTTGGGCGATCGCCAATAAAGAATCATCGAGCTAACCGTTGCATCTCTCAACATCTCGCGTTGACCATCCAGAAGATTGGATAAAATTCAGGCATTTGGAAAGGGCTTGCAACGACAATTGCAGAAGATGGATGATCTGCAATGTGGTGACAGTTGTGGCGATTGTTGATATCGCATTTATGACCTTGAGTTAGAAAGCCCATTACTTGGAATAGAAAAGATCATGACTCAAAAAATTCGTTTACAAGCCTCCCGGTTTTGGAATGTATTAGCGAGTGAAAGCACCCGCGTAACCTACAAAAACGCCCTTGATGTCACCATTACGATTCTTAAAGAAGGATTGTTGTTGATATGGCTATTGCTGTGTCTAGTTCTTGTGTTTTTTGACTGGGGAGCCGAAAAATCAACTGCCGCAGGTCAGCAAACACGGAATTGGGTCAATGCCTTACAAGAGGGGGATTCCTCACAATTTGCGTCTAGTGCAAAGCAAACGCTACTGTTGGCAGGCAAGAGCAGCGTCATCAATACCATTGCCAAGGCTCGTCAGGAATTGGGGCTCCCTGAAAAAGAAGTTCTATCTGAATCAGCTCAAACGGTTCAAGTCAAAGCGACCACGGTTCCTACGACGCCAAAAGCAGCCTCTGCCAACCCTGCATCATCGAGTTCTAGTGCTCAGACAGCTTCGACGAGCAAACCCGCTCAAAAGGCTACCCCTAAAGCCACTCCGGCACCATCAGCACCTGCCTCTGCTCCTGCTCCTGTAACATCTTCTATCGGCTCTGAGGTTTCTTCGACAGACACATAATATGGAAATTGCCCTAGCGATCGCCGCTGTCATCATTTCGTTCTTAATCTTCACGTGGCTGGTTCAAACGGTGAAAGCAACCCTATCCACTGCTTTCACCATTGCAGTGATTGTGCTGATCATTCAGCTCATATTTGGAATCGGTCCCCAGGATTTGCTACAAATGTTGTCTGACTTTTGGAATCAACTGCGACAGGCGATCGCTGGATAAGGGGCGCAACACACTGTAGATTTACGCTGCGTTGTGGGGAGTGGCAGGCTGCGCCTGCCACTCCCCACAACGTGTTTATAGCGCTATGCAGATTGATTAGGGTTCGACCGTCCTAGAGGTTCCAGACACCTTTGACAGCGCATGTTTAAGTTCAGGTGGCAGTTTCCGAAGAATCGTTCCCTTTTCTCGATCAAGAGGAACATTGACAACCTGCGCAGTGATGTAGGTGACATTCGCATCGGGCGATTGAACAATCTGCTCCCACACGATTCGGACTTTTTCGTAAGGCAGAATGCGACTTTGCACAACGGCCTGCTTGCCAAGTGTTAGCGATCGCCGGTATCGAATCGATAGGTCAACCACTGGAATATCACACCCCATCGACACTAAATCTTCAAAGTGGATGCCAAGCGATCGCAACCCTTCAACACGAGCTTCTTCAAGCCAAGCGAGGTAGGTACCATGCCACACAACGCCAGCATAGTCGGTGTGGTGCGGGTGAACCCTCACGGGATAAGTAAACCAGCTTTCATAGGGAATAGAGTCTATCGGCTGAATTGTATGGTTCGGTAATGTTTCTGACATCAATGATTCTTTCGATAAATAAATTTACTCAGTGTTGGGGGAGATGGACTAAGTTTTTTAACTCCGTTGGATACACTCTGCAAGATTGCGATAAATATATCAAAGTGGATAATGATCAACGCTTGGATGAACGGCTACATTGCTCCACACCACAATTCAAAGCAATGCGCTCAGGTCCAGGCGATCGCCACGAATCGACTGTCATCTTCACAAAACCGTTAATAAAGAGGCAACAGAATGATTTCATTAGACAAGATTTTATTGGCTGACTCAGGCACAGGACAAACTGAAGTCATCCTGAAATACCTAATGGATATCCCCGTGTTTCAACGGGCAAACATCACCATTTTGCATGTGGTTCCCCCACAGGTGACCGCGGAAGGAATGACGCTGAAGTGGGAAGAAGGGGGCAAAACCTTGGCGCGTGCCATTCAGTCGCTCCAGCTTGATCCAGCAAAATCAAATGCCATGCTGCGAGAAGGCGACCCAAAGACTATTGTGTGTCAAGTTGCCGATGAAATAGACGCTGACCTCATCGTCATGGGATCGAGAGGTTTAAAGCGCCTCCAATCTATTTTAGAAAACTCAGTCAGTCAGTATGTCTTTCAATTAGCGTCGCGTCCGATGCTGCTGGTCAAAGACGATATTTACGTCAAGAGAATTCGCAAGGTGCTCGTCACAATCGATCGGTCGGAGGCATCTCAACAAGCTCTTCAATTTGCACTGACGCTATTGAGGGATGTGAAAGGGGGTGAGCTTATTTTGGTTCATGTCAACACAGATTTGAAATCTATTCCCGATGCGCCCACCGATAAACCTGAAACGGATCCCGTACTGGCTCCGGCCGTGGCTGAAGCTAAACGGATGAGGGTCAAGTATCGGTGCGAAGCCCCGTCTGGAAAGCCTGGCGCACGAATTTGTGCCTTAGCTGACGACCTGGACGTAGACTTGTTGGTGATGGGGTCTCCCGATCGCCGTCCATCAATTGCAAAAGGACTGGTTGATCTCGATAAATTGCTCGGACAATCGCTCTCCGACTATGTTCGAGTCTATGCGACCTGTCCAGTCTTACTTACTCGATTGCCCGCCTAGTCAGCGGTCAGTGCCGTGATAAAGGTCCAAATCAGATTCCTAAAGAACTGATGCATTTCATACAAGATCCTGGGTTTTGGGAACGGTTTTTCGCGGGTTGCCTGCGAAAAACCGTTCAATTGTGTCAGTCCCACCTCCTTGGAAAAACAAGGGCCTGAAAAACCAAAGGATTGAGGTCGACAACGATAGCCTCAATCTCCTTTCGCTTTCGAGTTTGAAGCCTTCTGATACATGACTCGGCAACATTTACGAAGAAAAAAGAGGGGTGGCGCGATGCGCGCCACCCCTCTTTTTTGATTGATCTGAGACAACTGTCAAGTTGTGTCGGCTAGCGTTAGCTCGCCGGTACAGCTTCAGCATCTGGTGCTGGCGCTGCTTCGGGGACTTGCTCAGGAGGCGCGTCCTGTGGTTCTTCGGGTGCTACATCTGTCGGAGCGTCTGGAGCAGTTGGGAACGGTTCTTGAGCTGGGTCAGTGATTTCGCCAGCGTCCTCTACGGTCTCATCTGGAGTGACGTCTTCCGGAGCAAGTTCTTCAGGGGCAGGCTCTTCTTCCGGTGCAGCGTCCTCTACGGGAGCAGGAGCGGGTTCTTCAATGGCCGGAACATCGGGGGCTGTTCTACCCAAAATTCCAGGTGTTCCGTCATCAAAGACGCCAGCCACACACGAAATCATGACTGTCGCCAGGGTTCCGACAAACAGTGCTTTCCACCCCAGGGCAGAAATATCTCGACGGCGTTCTGGAATCAGTGCGGAGGTTCCTCCAACGAAGATACCGACAGATGCAAGGTGAGCAAAGCCAGAGAGTGCATAGCTGACGATGAGAATAGCGCGATCGCTAATGAGACCTTCTTGGCCGAGCTGCCCCAATAGCTGATAGGACGGAATTGCCGTTTCGAACAGGCGTCGACCAATCAACACAGACGATGTCCACAATTCCTGCCATTCCAGAGAAACGCCCGTCAGAATGGTAACCGGGAGAAATAACGCCCCCATGATGTTTTGCAAAGTAATGGCTGCAAAACCAATTTTGACTGGTTCTGGAACCGTTACGTTGAAGGTCGATTCAATCAGACCAGGAATGAAGGCAAGTCCGCTAAACAGTAGATTGACCAGATAGACAAAGCCCAAAATCAAAATCAAGACCGCTGCGATACCAACTGCCATTCTCACCCCATCCAAGGCTCCGGCGATCGCCGCATCAAGTGGACTAATCCGCTGAATTGACTCTCCAGAAATGGTTGCCTCAGGCTCGTCATCAGCTTTATCCGTTGGTCTGGCTTCTAGCTCTTCAGGGATACCATCTGCAGTTAAGGGAACTTCGGTTTCAGGAACTAAAATCTTCGACAGCACGAAACAGGCCGGGATGCCGATGATTGAGGCAGAAACCAGGTGGGCCAAAATATTTGGAAAAACGGGACGTAGAAAGCTGACATAAATCGCCAGAACTGACGATGCTGAAGTCCCAAAGCAGCAGGCAAGGACGGCACACAGCTCACTGCGAGTCATTTTTGCGAGAAATGGCTTGACGACAATTGCAGCCTCAATCCCAACAAAAATATTGGCAGCACCGCTGAGAGATTCGGCACCGCTTAGGCGCATAGTGTTGTAGAACAGCTTTGCGAAAATGTTTGTGATGACTTGAATTACGCCGATGTTGTAGAGAAGCGCCATCAAGCCCCCAAAGAAGATGACAGTCGGCAACGCTCGAAACGCAAAGATATAGCCGAGATCAACGGATGCAGGCCGGTCAGCAGTCGGAACAATGTTGGAACCAAAAACAAAATTTGCACCGGCATCAGCGGCGTCAAATAGAAAGTTCAGCAAGTTGCTGAAGATTTGTAACGCATCGCGCGACCCCGGAACGCGGAACACCAATGCCCCAATGATGAGCTGCACGAGAATGCCGCCAATCATAACCCGCCATGGGAAGTATTTAAGGCTGCGGTTTTCAGAAAACAACCAGGCGATCGCACATAAGCCAAAAATACCAGCCAACGAAATGAAGTTCAGAATGGAAACGTTGCCGATATACGCCCGAATCAACTCCATAGTGTTTGCCACCTGCTCTCGTCTGGAATCACTCGCTAGAACTCGATAAAGCGCTAACGAGCCTAATTATTCCACGATTCCCCAAGAAACGTTAATGTCAGGGTCAAACGACGCTCCAGAAGCGATCGCCATTGCGGATAAAACGCTACCCATTTTGATGTCGAAACCCGCTCACGCTCGCCTCTCTACGCCTCAAATCTGAGACCAGCATCGCGTGACGTTGACGATCGCCCTTCTCAATAACTTTTTCAATCCCGAATCAAGCGATCGCCTCGTTGTATGGCTGTAGCTGGCTTATACCGTTTCTCTAAGACGCAGCTACAAATAACGTCAGCTTTCTCCCGTTGGGAGATGCCAAGCGAACGACTCCGCTCAACCTACAGTGCAAAGTCGAACCAATGACTATGGCTCATGCCTAGAAATAAACGCGCTCAATAATTTTTGTGGAGTCTGCTTGGGCAGACTCTACAAAAATTATTGAGTGGTCCCTTCGAAGAATGAGTAATGACCGATTACACAAAGCTGGCTTGGTCGAGTTGAGCGGCCTGGACACCGCGCAGCGTTGCCAGAGTTTCCCCTCCAGCTTCAAGCACGGTGTTTCTGCCCTGTTGCTGGAACGACACATCTCCAAAACTCAAGCTTCCCTGAAGACGAATCACGTCTTCTCCAATGTTGAAGTCGCGAATGAGGTCAGTCCCTTGCCGATTTCTGAGGACAAAGATATCGCTGTCGGCACCGCCAATGAGGAGGTCATCGCCGCGACCGCCTGTCAGTTCGTCGCTGCCCGCTCCACCTCTCAGGCGATCGTCTCCGTTGCCTCCTTTTAAGCGATCGTCTCCGGCTTGACCAATCAGGCGATCGCGCCCTGCATTTCCTCGCAGCAGATCATCCCCTGCTGCGCCTCGAATTCGATCGTTACCCCCTCTGCCGATGAGCCGATCATTGCCACTCCCCCCGCGAATCACATCATCATCATTTGACCCACGAATCACCTCGCCGGTCGATAGCTCGATGGGTGAGGCATCTTCACTTGGAGGCGGTGGGGAGGCCGGGGGGGCGTCCTCATCACCAATCGGTTCTGCTCCCGGTTCATCTGGCGCCGTCGGATCTTGATCAAACAAGCGGGCAAGGGCCTGGTCTGCCTGAATTAACCCAAACCCTGTCCCAAGGTCAAACCCTACGTCAAACCCAGCAGT
>JBCBLF010000066.1:0-20834 GCA_038520475.1 Cyanobacteria bacterium J06627_8 | reverse complement strand
CCCAATGTTGAAGTCGCGAATCAAATCAGTGCCGTGCTGATTTCTGAGGACAAAGATGTCGCCGTCAGCACCACCGATGAGGACGTCATTACCACGACCGCCTATCAACTCATCTCTGCCCGCATCACCTCTGAGGCGATCGCTATCTTTACCACCCATGAGGATGTCATTTCCAGATTGACCAATCAGCTGATCGTTGCCGCGATTGCCAATGAGGCGATCGTTGCCACTGTCACCTATCAACCGATCGTTGCCATTCCCACCAAAGAGGCGATCGGCCCCAGCCAAGCCTCGGAGGATGTCATTGCCAGCGAGTCCAAAGATGATGTCATTGCCCGCTCCGCCTCTGAGCCTGTCATCATTGCGAGAGCCTTGGAGTCGGAGGTTGAGAGCTTCAATGATGTTGACCGTGGCTGAACTCTGGGTTCCAACCTCGGCATTATTGATGGGGGTGAGAGTAAGGTTTAGAGTTTCAGTACCTTCTGCTAGTGCGTCTTGAAGCACTGGAATCGAGAGGGTTTGTGTGGTGTCACCAGGGGCAAAGGTGACGGTGAGCGGAAAGATGTTGGTGAAATCGAGCCCTGGGGTTGCCGTTCCCCCAGTGACAGACACTTGCAGCTCAGATTCAATCAGGTCATTGTCACGGGTGAGGGTCACCTGTGCTCCGATGATGCTACCGTCTTCATTGAGTGTGAAGGTCGGCTGAGAAAACTCAATCGATGCTGGAACCGCGAGTTGTTGGGCAAAAATTCCGGTACTGTCACTGTCCTGCCTAAAGCTTTGCCATGCAACGATGGCATTGCCGTTCGGGTCTATGGCAACAGCGACGTTTTGCTGATCACCTTCCGTATTTAAGGTGTTGATCCGAAATTCAGTGCCTTGCTTGGTACCCGTGTTGTCAAAATATTGCCCGAATACATCGTTGTTCAAATATCGCCCGACTACATCTCTACCATCGCCATCTTGTTCGAGACTTTCCCAGGTGATGAGGAAGTTCCCATCAGCATCAATGGCAACAGATGGATCGCCCTGATTCTCAATAGTGGTCGTGTTGACGGTGATTTCATCACCAATCTTTTCTCCTGCACTGTTGTATTTTTGGGCAAAAACTCCACTACCATCACCATCTTGTCCGAAACTTTCCCAGGTGATGACAAACTCTCCGCTGGCATTCATGGCAATGTCGGGCGTATCTTGCTTACGTTCCGTTACTGTATTGACTAAAAAGCTATCGCCAAGTGGGGTGCCAGCACTATCAAACCGACGGGCATTAATCTCTCCGATATCTCTACTGCGATCGTTTAAATCCTCCCAGGCAATCACAAAATTGCCACTGTTATCAATGCCCACAGTGGGACGCACTTGAAGACTATTGGTGATGTTGTTGACTGCAATTTCGCCTCCTACAGGATTCCCAGTCGGGTCATAAGCCTGGGCAAAGATTCCATTGAAACTGCCATCTTGTCCGAAACTGTCCCAAGTAATGACAAATTGGCCGTTGGCATTCATTGCAATATCAGGAGTTTCCTGATCCTCTGTTGTTTCGGTATTCACCCTGAAAGAATCGCCAAGTGCATTGCCATTACGATCAAATCGACGCGCTTTGACATTACGGTCAAATCGACGCGCGTCGACATCGTTTTCATTTTCTTTCTCGTCAGTCCAGACAACAACAAAATTTCCGTCCACATCCATGCCTACAACAGGTTCATCAACACCTGTAAGGGCTGCTGCAACTTCAATTTCGCCTCCAAGCGCATTGCCAAATCGGTCATAGCGTTGAGCAAAAATGTCAGCATTGCCCTCAGCAAGATCTGTGATTTTCCAAACTACAACGTAGTTACCTTGAGCATCGACCGCAACATTGGGCTGAGATTGAAAACCCATTGTGGTCGTGTTGACCCGAAATTCTTCTCCGACAGGAACTCCAATCATGGTTCTTACTCCTTAGATGTTGATACTGCTGCTATGCCCTGAGCTATCGGGATTTGAGAGAACTGACGGTGGAGCAAGAGCTGTCGGTGACCACAGCGCTATCAATCGACGGGTCTTGCAGCTTGGCCCAGACCTAAACAAACGCTATTGCCCCATCTGCGGTCAACAACAGACTTCTGGTGGGTAGATAAAACCTATCGTCATAGAGATGGGGTAATCCGACCGATCACATGTATCTATGTAATCTTCGACATCCGAGCACAAGTTTCAAATCAGGAAATGAGACTCGATACTGTGTTGTAATTCTTTCAACAGAAATAAGTTGGGGACAATATCACCAAGTTGACGTGCCATATCATGTCATCCTCTTTATGTTTTCTTACTTGAGAGGTTTTAGTGGGAACGCATCCCATCTGAGGTATCTCGGTAAAAAAGGTGTCATAATCTGCAACAAGAGAACTATTTTTACAAAACGTTACGTCGTGAAAAGCATGGTGATTCAATTGAGGACTTAGATCCCTTTGCAGATACTTGATGCGTTTTGGCTAAATGACCATCACTCATCAAGGATGATCGCCGTTCCTGCCAAGGAAATCTCGCTAATATCGTCTGCGTCAATATGCTGTAAAAGAGCCGTGAGCTGCCGATATGCATCTGGGTCATCTGGCGATCGCTCTAGTTGTTCAACAGCGGACTCCAAAGTGTCATGCCACGGCTCCAGAGATGTACTCTGACCTTGGCGATCGCGCTCAGGCGTGAATGGTACTCTCTGAACAATTCCATTGACCGTTAAATCCGGCTGTTGTGGACGACCATCTTGGCAATAGATATTCAAGTACCACCGATAATTCTGGCCTTCTTCTAACGCATAGTCTGGAGCACCAGGTAGGGAGACTCCGACAATGCCAGGTGAATCGGGCAATAAGATATTTGCTTCATAGTGCCGTTGAAGTTCACCAGGCCATATCAGCATTGAAAATTCTGCTCGTTTGATAGCACCGTTGCCAAACGGAACATAGAAAAAGAAAGTTGGATGGTCAGATGCCGTTAACACTGGAGCATCAATAGGGATAAGAGCCTGTAGACTCTCGTTCTGAGGCGTACACATCGCAGAAGAGTTTGGATTTAATCCTCCCCCTGGACGAGTTTGGTTAGGAGGTGGGTTGCTCGGAGGATTCGGAGGACGCTGAGTGTCAGCGTAAACCGCAGATTGAGCTAGCGCTGCATGAGGTAGGGCAGTGTGCACATTAGCGATGACAGCAAAGGTGATACCGGTGAACTTAAGGAGTAAGATAATGTCAAAGCATTTCATGGGTACGACCATCAATCACTAAAATAGATATGATAATTTCATTTAAAATGTTGCTGTCAGATAAAAAATAAGGCTTAACAGCTTGTGTCGTTTAAAGAAGCGATCGCTAAGTTACTGAAGTGCGGAAGATGAACGCGAATCGTCAACCTTCATATCTTATAGCCTCAGATTCAATTAGTTAGATTCAATTAGACTGAGGCTCAGTCGGTTGATTGATTGTTAGTTCAGCATGATCAGCCACCCTGTATTCGCTCAAACACCCTGTATTCGCTTAAACACCCTGCATTCCCTCAAATTGTCGGCAGTATATCATCACAGCTACGCCAACAATAACAACAGACAAAATAGTCGGCAACATCGGTAACCAGCCACCACACATCATCGCGATGAGGGAAACTTGATAAATACCAATGATGAGGAGAGCGATCGCCCCACCTAATCTCCACGGATGTGACTGCCAATGATAAGCCATGAGACCGGCTATCAGTGACCATCCGATAATCCATACCCCATCCAAAATCGGTAGATTGCCCCACTGGGGAAGAACCCAAATCAGCGGCCGTTCATCCAGCACTGAACCCAGAAGTTGACTCGTCATATGAGCATGAACCCAAACTCCAGCCATTAGACCATAAGGGGTTTGAACCGTGTCTCGGGCGACGGGGGCGGTGTATCCAACCAAGACCAGGCGATCGCGCACGATGGATGCATCAACTTTCCCGTTAAGAATTGCTGATAAGGACACGCGCTGTCCTGGAGAGGCCGAACGATAGTTCAGCATAATTTGGTCGCTCTGACCATCGAGGTTTTGGTAGGCACCAAATCGTTGAGTTAAGGGCTTGAACACTGTTTTGCCAAATTGCCAGTGTCCTTCATCATTAACGTCGAGGAGAGGCACATTCAATTGATTGAGGAAGCTGTAGGCAAGCTGAAAACTTAGGCTGTAGGGAGTGATGCAGCGTGATGGATTGGCTAATAGATTGGGGTCATAGGTCAACAGCTGTCGTCGAACCGTTGCATTGATGGCTCTGTTGCCAATTATGCCGGTAGTAGCCGAGGCCGTTGCTAAGGACCGACTAACCCGGTTGCGCATATCAATCGGAAAATTGCTAAAGCCGACCTGACTCAGCCGCTGCTCAGTAGAAAACTCAGGAGGAGGAGCATAATCTTGCCCAAATTCCTGTTGATTTGGATTGTTAAAGGCACAGACGAGAAACACGTTCTCATTGCGTTGAAATTCATTAATGAATTCGGCTCGTCCTTTGTTGCCCCTGGCCTGATATCGATGCATATCAATGGCGATCGCGCTTGGATTGTATTGTTGAAGGGCTTGAATCGTAGCTGTTAGCACTTGATCTTTGAGCGGATATCCTCCTTGACTGTTGACGTCTGATTGAGTGACTTCGACAACAAGAATGCGATTATCAATCGGTTCAACAGCCCGAGTACGCACCATCTGATCGTAGGTTGCAAGTTCTACCCCTTGGAATACTCCTCCGAGTCGAATCGCAAAAATCACGACTGCGATCACCACACTGAGCCAAACGCTTGATGCTGGAGGAATCAACGCCAAGAGCGATCGCTTCTTTTGTGGAGATGAAACAGTCTCGGATGTTCGATGGGGGATATTAGAGTCGTTTGTGAGGGGGGATGGCTCAACGGTCGAGTCTGTCAAGTCAGTCCTGTGAGTGTCATGAATCGCAGGATTCGCTGAAGATGTTCTGAGAGTTATCTCAGCCGATCTCGACGATAAGATTGGACGATTATCTTGGAGTTGGCGATCGCGCGGGAGACCAACAGGGCTGGGTAGTGTGACAGCTGAGCGAGCCATCGACTCGACCCGCTGATCATCGTTGTGATTAGCGTTGGCCCCTAACATTGACCAATCAGGAGGGATGGCGAGCGGGTTTTGATAGATAATTGGCAGCCAACTTGCACAAGGAAACCGGTCTTCAATCCCTTGTAGGCGTTCACGAGCATGTCGGGTGGCGAGATACAGCGACTCGCCATTGGCAAAGGCATTGAGGAAATATCGTAAGAAAGTTTGAGCCACCTGATCGGTTACAGGTTCTCGCATCACAATCATCTGAGCAATGGACAGCGATTGCAATTCGCGTGCTAGACCCAATCCATCGCAGGAGTTGAAAATGGCAAGCTGAAGCCCATGCTCAATTGCCTTTTGTAAGCTGTACTTTAGCTCCGAAATACTAAAGCTATCGGTGGGGTTAATGTAAATTCGTCCCGTTTCCCCTTCAGTTTCACTGTGACCCGCAAAAAATAAGATATCCCACGACTGTTCCCAGAGGCGATCGCTTACCTCTTGGCGTGTGGGTTCCACTAAAAATTCCACATCAGCATGGGGTAACTGCTTGAGCAACTGGTAGTCAGCATCCAGGTCAATGCCTTGTCGATGCCCCAGGATGGCTAAAATTCTGACTGCAGATACTGTAGATACACCAGCTCTCGATCGAGGCGGGCGGCACTCATACTCTGATGGACTGAGGGCCAGCTCTGCATTAGAATATCGCGCGAAGAAATCCCACTCGCTCCAAGGCATGCGCTGTACGTTTACATTTTCCGTTCGGATGAGAAATCGAATCGTGTCGGTGCGGCTGAGTTCTTCTCGTAACCGTTTATCAATCGGTTGAAAGGATTCTGAATTGAGCCACAATTGAAAGCGATCGCGCAGTTCATGAGCCGATTCCCGGCACATAACAATTCGCTGATTGAGAGACCCCTTGTGAATAATGCGTTGGCTTTTGATTCGTTGCGTTAAGCCCAATGAACGATAGACATCATGCCAATGGCTCCGAAGATGATGAACCATCTCCGGAGCAGGCGGTAGAAATCCTTTAATCTTCAAGGATGTTCGCTCACTTTCTTCGCGAATATCTAACCTGACTCGAAATCCTGTCTGATTAAAGTCACCCTCAAGTTCTAAAACAACCAGTTTGTTCATGCTAAATGTTTCCTTGGCGGCGCAACTGTGCCAACTGCATGATGCGGCAACGATAACGACCTATCTGTCGATGGAGTAGCAATTCTAAATCTGAAACTGTTCAATAATCTGATGGCCTTCGACGCTGACCTTAACGCTAAAGCGCTCTCCCGGTTCACCACTAAAGTGGAATTCTAACCCTTCACTATTGCCTCCTTGGGCTTGCAAAACAGCTTTTCCAGTTTCGTCCATGACAGCCAGTTGAATCGTTTGGGGCAAGTAGAGCTGAGTTTCAAATGGATATACTTCGACCGTAATATTCAATTCAGATCCAACCGGGGAGGGATTAACACCGACAATAAACAAGAGTTCATCCCTAGCTTGCTCGCCCAATGTTAAAAACTTACCTCGTTTGACAGAGTCTGACGAGATCAGATGACTATGGGGTGATGATAATGGTTGTCGAAACCCATAGGCTAGCCCATTGGCCTGATGCTTCTGTTGAACCTGCTCCATGATCGTGTCCAGTGCCTGCCATCCTTTATTAATCGGATTATTGAGCCAGCCTGATAGGCAGGCGATCGCCCCAGTTGATTCTGACCATGGCCCTTGAGTAGTGCTGGGTGGTTTAGCCTCCGTTTCATTCTTCATGGAGGAAGCAGATTGTAGGGTTGCAAGGTGCTTGGGCAGTTCATTGAGCGATCGCCACTCAGCCAGGGGGACCTGCTCCATCTCGATCCATTCGTCTTGCAATGACGGAACAAACCCTAACAGTTCTGCTTCGGTGAGATCCGCGTTGAGCCGAACAGCAAGATACCCAATTCGGTCAGCTGTCGCTTGAGTAGACACCGGCACAGCATCCATACCAGGTAAGACCGGGCAACATTCGAGCCGTCCCACATCATCAACCCATACATCAGCAACATTCATCAATGCTTGTAAGGTTGGCTCCCAACTGAGCCCCTGATTCAGATCAGGCTTGAATCCTATGCAGGTGATGTAAAAACAGACAGCTTGTACGCTGAGAGTATTAAGATATACCTGCTTAGAGAGTTCATGATCAGAGTGGTGGACATAAAACCGTTGAGCAACCTGGTGGTTTGCCTCGGTTATCGGCACCGTAAACACGGATATGTCAGGTTGAAGGTTCGTCATGGCAGGAAAGGATGAATCCATTGCTAGATCATACGGGTACACGTTCAGTAGGGAAGTAGACTAACCCGACTGGCCTCAATGGCGCTAGGGGGAGACTCGCGCGCACTAGGTTGACAGATAGTCCTTAAATAAAGGGGCAAATTTCAACAAACATCGCTGATAAAACGAGCTTAAGGTAACAACTTTGACGTCAAGATCCGAAGAAATTTCTTTCCAGGAATATCCCGCTAAAAAACTAAGGGCAATGCGTTGAAAATTAGCGTCAGGCTTATCCAAAATATGAGTCGATTGAAAAACGCCATTACAATCCTCTGTGATGCACTGCATCATTTCTTCTGACAATGATGGGGTCTGGCTTGAGTGCCAGTCGACCGGGTTCTGTTTATTAAGCACATCAAGAGTAATGCGTTTGACTTGAGATCGATCCATCCCTTTGGGAGCTGTTGGCATCACATCGCGACTGGCTTCAACAAAGAAGCGTTTCTGCATTAAAAAGTTGACCCATTGCAAGACCTCTCGTTGAGGATCATAACGATCAATGTTTTCGCACAGATGCAAGAACAACCGTTGTTGAGCTTCCGCATAAATGTCTTGATAAAATCCCTGAAACTGTCCTCTATAGGGGCGTACGAGCCGCTTTGACTGACAGATTAAACTCACCAAACAGGTGAGCGATCGCTGCCGTTGAACACTCTTGGGCGGGGCACTTTGAGCCTCAATGGCTAATCGTTTAAGTTGTTCGTCAACATCCATGACTGAATAACATGAGTCAAACAGACTCAAAGGTTTAATGTTCAAGCATGTGAGCCTTTGGGCAAAGGTTAATGTCAATACAGGCAGGCATACCGAACCTGCGAATAAAAAACCGGTTTTATTTTGTGTGAAATCCCTGCATCGCGGGGATTTCACACAAAATAATTTGGAAGCTTTTAATCCGGATTTAGTATCAGCCCATTACTGACGGAACCGTGTGACCACAAGCATGAATACCAGAACTGAAGATTACTCGCAAATCAGAGAATTAAATTCTGCAAGCTCCAAGATTCAGTTATAAAAATTCATATTACTAGTGCATTCATGTCACACGACTGTTGTGTCAACTAACCGCGCTAGTGTAAGCAACCCGATGTTATTTCAACTGGAGAGATTTCATTAACAAGGGTGATGTCTCCTGCTGTATCTCTGATCCATCCCTGAGCTTCAATGGATGAATGAGCTGACGAGTCATTCGATTCCTGAGTTACGGTATCCCACGTTGAGGGGACGGTTAAATCATCTACCACGTCACCAGAACCCAAAATAGATGTTGGAGAAGGAGCGATGCCGCCTCGTCCAACATCCACAAACACCCCTTGATTTTGTTGGGCGAATTGCCGAGAGACCGAACAACCTTGAACAATAAGTTGGGATGCATCAACTAAAGATAAGGGAAGTTCAACAGTTGCGCGACTCGGATCGACATCAGGAGTATTGATAATAATCTCTCCATTGAGTCCAATAGATGAACTAGCGGTAATGTCACTGAATGGGGTTGCGGTCGGTTGAGGTTCAATGCCAAACACACCACCCGATGCAGTAATAGAAACTCGCCCACCCCGGCCTAAAAATGCATCGGCAGCAATATCGCTGTTCTCTTCTGCAACAGCGATAATAAATGGGCTCGTGATTGTGATGTTTCCTCCATCTCCGCCAATGCCGTCAAAACCGGCAGTCGTAGAGATTTGGCCACCTGTTCTTAGTGCCAAAATATCATTGAGCGACAGGATGATATTTCCACCATCTCCAGTGGCGGTTTGGGCCAGTATTTGCCCTTGATTGGACAGTAAAAGTTGATCCGTATTTTGGATTGTGATAGAACCCGCATCTTCAACATCGACCTCCGGGTTGACGCTACCAACGGCTATCGCCCCTCGATCTGCAACTCGCACCAGAGGCGCTTGAACTGTGATGTTTCCAGCTTGCCCAGTGGTATTTGGAAACCCAATAAATTCAGTACCCGGTATTCCCCCAGAGGTTGCGAGGATGCTCGATGGAACTCGACCGTCTCGATCCGTCCCAATAATTTCAACTGACTCTGTTGCTTGAATTGACAGATTGCTTCCAGAGCCATCGCCAAAGGTTCCGGCTTGAATGACTCCTCCATCTCGGATGCTCAGTCGTTCAGTTCTAATGTCAACTTGGTTTGCATCGCCTTGATTCAAGGCCGTATTAAAGATGCCGCTGCGTCGGGGAAATCCATCATTGCTATTGATAAAGAGCGAACCGTCAGTATTGAGGGCTACACCGCTGATATCAATGTCAGGCGCAAAGAGCTGAATGCTGCCTGCCGTTCCAGTTCCTGCACTGACTGCATCAATCTGGCCTCCATTCCGAATCCTTAATGTGTCAGTGGTTATATTTAACTGTCCGCCATTCCCTGAAGCCCCATCGATGACCCGAGTAAACACACCACTCGGGAACCAGTCAATTTGCCCTTCATCGGTAATCTCAAAAATCCCCCCTGCAACATCGATAGAGTCGTTGATTCTAAGCGTTATGGTTCCTCCATTGCCTGATCCGAGAGTCGAAGACGAGATTTGGGAGCCATTTCGTAGTGTAAGGCGATCGCCCACGATGAGGAAATCTCCCGCATCACCATTGCCAAAAGTAGTCGCTTCAATAGTAGAGTCGCTAAGGAAGAGGTCAGAGCTCCTTATGACAATGCGACGCCCATTTTGATCTAATGAACCTGGAAGAATTGGATCAAATGAATTTGCAAGAATTGCAGATCGGATTAAACGAATGGAATCTCCTGCTAACTGAACAGAACCAGCTTGATTTAGGGGGAAAGCAGGAGTGCCGCCGATGTTGCCAGACAGAGCTGTATCCTCAGTGCTTCCATCAACAGCCAATATCGCAAAATCTAAGGTGATGTCTCCAAAAACAACATCTGATGGGTAACTCAGTCGCCATCCTTGCTCAATTCGTGTAAGACCAACTCGCCCTGACTGCACACTGCCGAGTTCGACGCGACCTGATAAAGCCGTCAAGATGCCGCCATCTAGGAAAACTGGACTACCCACAAGCGCGATGCCATTGCTTTCAGGAACTTGTAATCCAACAAAGAATGGATCTTCTGGACTAAGCGGATCAGGTACGATAGTCCCATTGGCATCCCGAAGCCTAGTAAACGATCGGTTGATAATTGAACCCGATTGTTGACCCAGTTGTAGCCCTGTAGGTACGCTAACTGTCAATAGAGATGAGGACTGCGTTCCATCGGCTCTAAACTGTGTTCCATCTGCGAAATCAATGACTTCAGCCGTTGATGCAATAAAGCTTCCGCCAATATTCAACGATGCCTTCGGACCAAAAACAATACCATTGGGGTTGATGAAAAAGAAGTCAGCTGAACTGACGCGACCATCGGTACCTAAAGCTTGGATAAGACCTTCAATATTCGATACCCTTGAGCCAGTGACTCTTGAGATGATGTGTTCGATGCCTGAATCAATGTTTTGAAAGGAAGCAGCACCATTTTCAGGAACAGAAAATGACTGAAAGCTGTGGAATAGGTTTGTCCCCGTTTGTGTTCCATTTGTAATGACAAAGCGATCGCCATCCCGCACAACACGACTATTCGTTGGCAGTGTTGAATCTGCCCGAACCTGCGCTTGGGCAGGTTCGTTGCTTTTATCCGCAATGACTAAACCAGCACCACAAATTCCAGCCAGAAGCACCCTGAGAGATGCTGGAGAAAGAAGACTAATGGACCAAAGATGCATGAGTAGTGGGAATAAAAATAACTCGGCTTGTCATCTTCATCAAGGCACTTGAAACATGAACTGCCTTGTCAGCGTTGTCATCAATTTAAATTCTCGTTGGGTTAATCATCAGTAAATTTCAACCACAGTTTCAATGGCAGGAAGATTGCCGGCAAAATCGCTTTCAAGACTCAAGCTAGCAATAGAAAGGCTACCTAAAGCGAGTGAAACATAAATGCCATCTAAATCTTGTGACGTTTGTCTCAGCTCAAGACGATGATAATCGGACGTTGAAATCCCAAATGCTGCAGCACTAACCTTGATAACATCTCCCTCAGACACCGTGAAGTCAAGAATAATATCTGTTCCTCTTGAAGCGTCCAAAACAAACTGATCGGCTCCGGCACCCCCTTCAAGCCAGTCAAGCCCCTTACCCCCAGCAAGAATATCATCACCGTCGTAGCCAATGATATAGTCCGCTGCATCTGTTCCGATTAAATGGTTATCGTCGTCATCACCCTCAACAGGATTGAAAGGATTGGGGAGATCGTCGTCGTCGCCCCCTGGATTACCTGAATGGCGGCGACGTCGCCGGCGACGGTGCCGGCGACGGCGACCATCGATATCTATACCTTCGTCATCACCTTCGTCATCAGATTTGCCTGAATCAATAATGTCACCTATGTCGTTAACGACGCTGCTGTCACCTGAGCCTTGACCTACGTTAGGGAGCAAACTAGTTTCACCAATTTGAAGATCTAAAAGATTTGTATCTTGAGACCCTGTCGTTATTGGGTTTCCAGGACTTCCACTTATCCTGCGACGACCGCGGCGGCCATTGATATCTGGATCTGGATTGGATTCTTCTCTAGGAACTTCATTCGAATCACTACCAGACAGGTCCTCAAGATTGATTCCGGGGAGCCATGGTAGAGCTGCAGGGAACGTCATAGTATCTCTTGAATGATTATTCTCGGGCTTCTACATATCTTTGCTGTCGATTTCGTAAGGTAAGTAGAAATATGGCAATAAATGTTACAAAACGTTAGAAATGCTCGAGTCGCAAAACTGACAGGATTGATGCATTTCATACAAGGTCTTGGGCTGCGAGAACGATTTTTTGCAGGCTGTGCCCGCGAAAAATCATTCAACTGCGTCAGTCCTACAACGTTGCGAATTAACTCAGCACTGTATCGAAATATTAAAGATCAGAGCTATCGGCAGAATGAGGCTCTCTTTTCATCGAGATGGCTTTGGGGACCACCAGTCAAAATATTTTCTGATTGATGGTTTTAGCGATGAATAGCGATCGCCTTTGTTCGTTCTGAATATTCCGTATGGGTCTAAGAATCCTGTGTTTGGTCTCCTCATTTGAGATTGCTGCATCTATCTAAAACATCGATGTCTTAGTCGTGTTGCTTTAATGAGGTCAATTCAGTTATGGCTCTGAATCCAGTTGCGGATCAGTTTGACGTTAATCAGAATCAGAATTTTCAAGCATTCGGGGGCTCTGTTGCCTCCGACCGAAACGGTAATTATGTCATCGTTTGGTCAAGTCCTGGTCGCGATGGTAGTGATGACGGTATCTTCGGCCAGCGCTTTCGAGTGGATGGCACTCGCATTGGAAACGAATTCCAGGTCAATACAACAACGCAGGGCTCACAACGAGGCGCATCTGTTGGCATGGATTCCAATGGAAATTTTGTTGTGTCGTGGTTTAGCGATAATCCAAATGCTAACGACCCGTTAGCAGGAGATGTCTATGCCCAACGCTTTCGAGCAGATGGCAGTCGTCTAGGTTCTGAGTTTCGCGTCAATGATCAAGAAGGTCTCTTAGAATCTCCGGCACTCGTTCGCAAACCTGAAATCGCTGTTGCAGACAACGGAAATTTTACGATTGTGTGGCAGCAGGCTGTTTCAGCTTTTAATGATGTGACTGATATCTACGCACGGTCGTTTACATCTGCAAGTTTTCCTATGGGAACAGCAGGGATTCCAAATGGACAAGCGTATCTCGTCAATGAATTCACCACCGACTATCAAGTTCGTCCTGATGTTGCAGTCGATCGTTTCGGAAATGCTGCAATTACTTGGGAAAGCGGTGGTGGATTTTCGAGGTCTGATGGTCCCGATGGTGACAAGTCCTCTGTTTCTGGTCGTCTATTTTCATCCACAGGAAATGCTCGCTCAAATGAGTTCACCATTAATCAAACTACCGTTGGCAGACAGAGTAATCCTGCGATCGCAATGACGGCAAATGGCAACTTTGTGGTCACCTGGGTCGACTATTTAGACAGAGGTGCTCTCGGGCCAAATGACCCGTATCGATTGCTCGCTCGCCAATTTAACGCCAGTGCCAATCCCACAAGTCAAGAAATTGTAGTTGATTCAACACCTGCTGGAGACCAAAATTCCAAAGTTGCAATTGATGATGTCGGCAATTTTGTTGTTGCCTGGGCGGGCGATCGCATTACTGGCAGCGGATTCGATTTTGATACATTAGCTCGACGCTATCTGGCTAACGGAACCCCAGATACGAATACGTTCGAAGTCCCTACTGTGGGTACCCAGTATGACGGCATCTCAGAAATTACATCTGATCCGGACGGTGACATTGTGATTTTGTGGAATGGAACTGCGCGGCAATTTAGTCCTCGTTCGGTGAATCGTGGCGGTGGCGGCAATCCAGGTGGCAGTGGCAATCCAAGTGGCGGCGGACCCATTGTTGGAACGGCAAGCGCAAATGTACTGCGCGGAACAGCGGCGGCTGATGTCATCAGGGGGCTTGGGGGCGATGACCGTCTGATTGGTCGGGGCAATAATGATCGGCTCATCGGCGGTGCTGGCGATGACTTCCTCAACGGTGGCGGTGGCAACGACATTATCAGGGGGAATGGTGGCAACGACACCATGAGAGGCGGCAGTGGCGATGACAATCTAAAAGGAGGCGGAGGAGCCGACATCTTAGATGGCGGTTCTGGCGACAACGTTCTTAAGGGCGGTGGAGGCAGTGATACCTTCGTGCTCCGCAAAGGCAGAGGGGTTACTCGCATCCAAGGCTTTAAGCGACAGGATACGTTTCAACTGAAGGGCATGAGGGCGAGAGACCTCACGATAGAGAGAATGGGCAACGGAGTATCAATCAGTCGAGGAAATGATGAGATTGCATTTGTGCAGGGAGTGAATCCCAATCAGTTACCCACTGATATCTTTGGTGCATCAAATTTTGCTTAAATTTACACGATTCGGCAACGTTTAAAAAATTAAGGGTTTTGGATGCGCAACGCGTGTCCAAAATCCCTAATTCTTCATTGTCTTGTCTTAACGGAACTGGCGACGGCTGTACAAACCGCTCCACTGTATCAATCCTCAGTGTGTTAATGAGCTACAGCCAATTGCCAATCAGAATGTAGTTTGCCCAGATGTATGGAGTGGTATAGCCATACTCGTTAATCAGTGCCAGTTGTGCCTGCCTGAGCGCTTCGGCTTTGGTCATTCCATCTTGAATCAATGACTCATAAAACCGCACCATGAACTCTGTGTTTGGTGTATCCAGGGCAGTCCATAATGCAGAGACAACGCTGCGGGTTCCTGTTCGAGCTGCAAGCCCTGCAAGGCCTAACACAGCACGGTTGTCACCTTGAGCTGTTTCACATGCACTTAACACGAGTAACTCCAACGGTTGGAGGCCACCTTGACTGCCTACCGCAATCAAGTCGTTCAGTTTGACCGTATTGATTCGTTCTTGAAATCCCACAATGTAGCTTTGAGCTGGATCAGAACTGAAGATTCCATGGGTTTTCCAATGAATCGCAGACCCTGGAGATTGCTGAAGCTGCTGTCGTATATTCTCCACAGTGAACGATTCGTTGAGTAAGGGAGGAGTTGTTTCAACAGTAGTAGCAATGCGATTGAGTTCTTCTTCGAGCTTGGCAATGGCCGGAAATGTTGTATCTTCAATTTCCTGAGGAATGCCGATCCCGCCCAAATTGACCTCCAATTGAGTTGACGTTTCATTGGGTAAGAAAAGTTCTAATCGTGGAGCGATCGCCGTTGCATATCCCTTTTGAATCAAATATTGCTCACCGTCAAATAGTGCAGCCATCGGCACGTTGCGCAATTCGCCATCAGGAACAAAGACAAGCGTTTTAGCATTTGACTGTTGTAAATCAGCTTCCAGTGGTCGAATGAGCCAATCATACAGCTGGGTTGCGCTGTCGATAACTTCAGGCGTGCGTCCAGGAATTGACAAGTCGGTTCGAAAAGCTTGAAGAATGCCTGAGATCTCATCGATTGAAGCTGACGTTTCATAATAGGTCAGCTCAGATTGTTCAGGGAATTGGACAATTAATGCAAGGCGATCGCCTTGCACGATGGGGTAAATGCGCACAGAGGTCTTATCCTGGACTGTTTGCACTTGCCCAACAGAGTCGATTTCACACCCCAGATAATTTTCCAACTCTGCAAGCTGGAGTTGATCAATTGTAAGTAGCGCTTTTTCGAGTCGTTGCTGATTGGGTGAGTGAGTTGAATCTGTTGTTAACAACAACTCGACAAACTCTCTATATACAGGTTCAACATTGTCACGAAACGAAAACTGAATATCAGCGTTGATGCTTAGCAGATTGCCTCGCACAGACTGGAGCGAGGCAACTGCCGCTTCATAGTGCGCCAGGGCACTTTGACGATTGCCTTTTGCCTTAGCGATTCTCCCCAATTGCCATTCCCACTGATATTGAATGTCGGGAGCATCTAATCCCTCTAGTTTGAGTTGAGCGGCTTGAGTGATCTGTTGGGCATCTGTTGTTTGCCCAAGGTGTTCATATATTTTTCCTAGTTGTCCGAGTGCGTAGGATTCAGCTCGTCGATCAGTCACCGTTTGAGCGTCTCGAACTGCCTCTGAAAGCATTTGGGCAACGTCGACGTAAGATAAATTGGCGATGCGATGCGTATGATGTTGTTTTGCAACCTGTAACCATCGCTCTGCAAAACTAATCGTGGCTCGAATACGTTGACGCCCGACAGAATGCTGGTCTATCAGATCTGGGACAGCACTCAAATAATGAACGGCTTCATCTAACTGCCCAGTCTGAATCAGCAGCCCTACTAAGTTAAGCTGTGTCTCTAGAGACGGCTTAGCCTCCAGTACTTGTTGGTAGTAGCGTTGAGCCAATTGAAAGTTGGCCTGAGCATCTGTCATTTGTCCAGTTGACTGGAGGCGATCGCCTCGTTCCCAGTTGATATTCCCAAGTTCGAGCAAAATTGCATTGACACTTTGAGGATCAGACGCAAGCGATAACCCGTCTTGTAAAACTGAGTCAGCCAATTCTAAATCTCCAATCTGCCGCAGCACTGAACCTAGATGTTGGAACCCCATCACCTGAAGCTCTCGATCCTGTTGTATGGACAAAGTGTTATACACATGGCTGAGAAGAGATGCGGCTTGTTGGCTTAACCCTAGTGCTTGGAGTACTTTTGCTTGATTGATTTGGGCGATCGCTGTTCCTCTAATTTGTTCTGCTTTAACATAAAACCTCTCGGCCTCTTGCCAAGATGCCAACGCTGATTCGAGCTGCCCTTGATGCCAATGCAGAATGCCTTTAATATTCAGCACTTTTGCATAGATTTCTGCATCACTTGAATGATATTGATCATCAGATAGTGATTTTAGAAGATTCAAACTTTCTGTTAAGTCTGCATTAGCGCGATCTACCTGTCCTAATTGCTGATAGCTAAGAGCACGATAGCCAAGTGCAAGTGATTGATCAGCCATCAAAGACTGATCAGCAAATTGTCGTCCAGCTTGAGTCCATTGCTCAATGGCTTGTGAAAACTGACCTAATTGGTAATGATCTAAACCCCTTCGAAAAACTGCTTGAGGAGATAGATCTGAGGTCGATGATTCTTCTTGTTTGTCTAAGGAAGTAGGTTGGAGTAACAATGATACATGTTGTGCATCAGTCAGTGGATGGGCGATCGTCGTAGACATTATCCACACGGCGACGATCCCCGCAACAAACCATGTGACTAATCTACCGATGTTTCGAGCCATCTTGATTCTCCTCATACCCCAACCCCTCTATGGACACTATATGCTGCATGAAATAGATACGCATATCGCTATTCACGCTGTTGTTTTGATAAGGGCTAAAAAGGAGTTTCGACTCGCTGATCGTCAAACAACAAACATCGTCTTTCCGCGTGATTGTTTGGACATTGGTGACAAGGGCTATCTCTTGGCACTCTCCTTTACCTAAGACGGGGTGAGGTAATCCACTACTCTACGATCTAACATGAATGTCGCTCGTCCGAAACGATAGGTTCATTGACGTCAGCCCTGGATGCACGACTTGGCAATGGTAAAGAAGGAGTCGGAGTTTTAGGGGCGTGTTGCCCTCCCAAAACTCCGACTCCTTCTTTACAGATCTGAAGAGATTTCCAAGTTGTGCGTTGTCGCAGTCAGGTCACTTGCTACGATGGCAGCTTCAATTCAGGGGGTTCACTTTGCAAAGCTGAAACGCTGACAACACCGTTTTCTGCATTAGCTAGCGCGATTTGGTGATGAACCTCGCGAATCTGAGTATTGATGGCGACGGTAGTTGCATCAAACAAATTGGTTGCAATCTTTGGATAGAATCCAATTGCCACAATCAACACAATGAAAGATGCTGCAATGAAAAGCTCGCGAGGATTCGCATCATCAAAGTTTGCGTCTCCTGGCAACACACAATTTGTTCCAAAGCAAATCGCTTGCTCATTCCCTTGGTTCTTCAAATCTAAATCGTCTAAATCGCAAGAAGGCGTGATATCACAGCTCGAGTCAATCCCTGAGCTATAAAACACCTCTTTCAGCATTGATAGTAGATAAACCGGAGTAAGAATCAATCCCACTGCTGACAAGAAAACAGTGACCGTTCGGAAAATGTCGCTGTAAGCATCGCTAGTTGTGAATCCAACGAACACTGAGATCTCACTAGCAAATCCACTCATGCCTGGTAGAGCTAAAGAAGCCATTGCTGCAATGGTGAAAAGAGCAAAAACCTTTGGTAATGCATTCCCGATTCCACCCATTTGATTCATCATCATTGTGTGGGTTCGATCGTAGGTAACGCCTGCTAAGAAGAATAAAACGGCTGCAATTAAACCGTGAGAAATCATTTGAAGGAGAGCGCCGCTCATTCCTAAATCGCTAAATGATGCGATTCCAATCAGCACAAATCCCATATGCGAAATTGAAGAATATGCTAGCCTCCGCTTCATATTCGTTTGAGCGAAGGAATTAAAAGCACCATAAATGATATTGACGACGCCTAAAACTGCTAAAACAGGAGCAACGTACACATGAGCATTCGGCAAGAGTCCAAGGTTTAACCGAATCAGGCCATACGCACCCATCTTGAGCAGTACACCAGCCAAAATCATTGATACGGGCGAAGAAGCTTCTCCGTGAGCATCGGGTAACCAGGTGTGGAATGGAAAGATCGCCAGCTTGACTCCAAACGCGACAAATAGTCCTGCGTACAACAGAAACTCCAGTAGCAAAGGAAATTGCTTAAGTTGCAGAGCCGCAATATCGAACGTGGTAGCGTCACCATAAAAGGCCATGGTTAAAGCTGCGACAAGAATGAAGATGGAAGCAGCAGCTGTATAAATTAGAAACTTTGTTGCAGCATATCGACGATTCTGGCCTCCCCAGATGCAAACTAGTAGATAGACCGGAACTAGCTCAATTTCCCACATGAGGAAGAACATCATCAGGTCTTGCGCAACAAATACCCCAATCTGAGCTGCATAAAGCATTAGCATCAGGGCATAAAACAAACGAGGGCGTCGATCGACTCGCCAAGCGGCCAGAATTGACAACGTTGTAACCAGTCCCGAGAGCAAAACTAAGGGAGCTGACAAACCATCCACAGAAACAGCCCAAGCCAAGCCAATTTGCGGTACCCATTCAAACCGTTCGACAAGTTGGAACGTTGAACTGGTTGAATCGTAGTTTGACCAAAAGGCGTAGCACATCAAGACAAAATCAATCGTGCCGATGCTAAGTGCATACCATCGAGCTACTTTGCCTGCTTTGTCTGGTAGTAGTGGAATGATCAGTGCTGCTAATCCGGGTAGCAGAATGATTGTCGTGAGCCAAGGAAACGAATCGATGCCCATAGGATTAAGAATAAATACCTACTGTGTATAGAGACATATTACTAGATTGCGGACTGGAGTTTTGATAAGTGGGGATCACGCTTTCTTATCATTGGGTATTAGGTTTGCCTATGATTGAACGTTTGCTCTGCACGACTTGGCAGAGTGTATAAAGAAATGGGGTTAAAGAGATAGAGGTTTTGAATGTGCAGCGCGCATCCAAAACCTCTATCTCTTTGTGATGGAGTTGAGAAAATTGCCAACTTATAAACTGTGCTGCTGTGCGTTTATAGGTGAGGGAGTCACGAAAATTGGGGGTTCCAATTATCAAAGATGCTCTATCTAACGATCCATCTGAGATTGGGTTTCGCTCTGTGAAATCAGAAATGGAAGTGGTTCTTCGAACTGGTTGAAGAGAACCATCGTGGTGGTTGAGTTCTCTTGAAATCCGATGCGTTTGTAGAACTCTTGCTGATTCGTGGTCATTAAATAGACGCGCTCTGCTCGATTGACATGAGGGTGCATGAGTACCGTTTGTACGAGCTTACGTCCGAGCCCCAACCCTTGATAGGTTGGATGAACAACAACGTCCCAAATGGTTGCGCGGAAAACACCATCTGATGTAGCCCGTGCAAAGCCAATTAAGCGATCGCCATCCCACAGCGTGACAACAGGTCGACTATTCACAACAGCAGTTTTGATGTCCTCTAACGAGCGATCGCTAGCCCAAAAGGCCGCAACATGAAACAAGTTGAGCAGTTGATCATAATCAATTGGGCGATCGCTCCCATGGGTGTAATCACGAGAATGCTCATGCTGCTGATAGTGCAAACACTGGGGATCGTGAATGTGAAATTGAACGTGGCTACAGTCCATGTCCATGCGTCTCCGTGCAACTGACTTATGTATTCTACGAAAGTAGAAAACTTAGTGTCATCTGAATTTTTTGATAAGTAGTATCTAGACTTTTCATACTAAATCCGTCTTGACGGGCTGTGATAAATCGCGATTGAAAAAAATAGTCAGTTTCTTTTGCAGTCCGGATAAGCTAAGATGCCTCATGGATCAAGCCACATTCGTGGATATTGAGTAGCACATCATTTATGACTTCATTCAGTCGATTGCTTAAGAGCACCGTTGAGCTTGTTTCACGCGTTGTACCGACTGTGATAGCGTCTCGACACGTGCATCTGCTGGGCTCTAATCGATTGCATCTATATATTGTCGTTCTGCTAGCAACTATCCTTTTCGGCTCGATTTTGAGCCATACGGTCATCCCCAGTTCAGCTTTGGAATTCCGCACGGCGAGCACGTTAGTTCAGCTTCAACCAGAGGAAAAATCGATTCCGAAAGTCGAAGGAACCGTTGATGAGGTTCCTCCACGGTTTCAGTTTGGTCAGCAGCTATATTTGGAAACATGCGCGACTTGTCATGTGGGCATTCCACCTGCTGTCATGCCAACTCAAACGTGGGTTGATCTGTTAGACGATACTCAGCATTACGGTGTTCAGATTCCACTTGTCGTTGATCCGCAGCGACTCATTATTTGGCAATACCTTGAGCAATTTTCACGAGCACGTCGAGAAGATGAACGGACGCCGTATCGAGT
>JBCBLF010000065.1:0-21199 GCA_038520475.1 Cyanobacteria bacterium J06627_8 | reverse complement strand
GATTGTGGTGCTTCAAAGCAATGATGGTGAGAGTGAGCGAGTTTCGGCATTGATTCAGGCGTGCCCAACCATCAAAGTGGCCACGCCCACTGACATTGGTAAGCAGGCCGCGATGATTGCGGGCGCTAACTTAATGCTATGTACCGTTGGTGATTCAATGCATCTTGCTGTCGCACTTGAGGTTTATACCTTGGCACTGTTCGGATCAACCGATCCAAAGACAGTTTTACCTCAGGATGACAAGTTTCAAGCGATTGAGTCGCCATCTGGAACAATGGACGCACTTTCTCCCGACAGGGTGCTCAACGTCATATGGGGTGGATGAAAAGCGTTATTTGTCTGAGTTGCTTTCGCTTGGCGCTGACTCACTTGCTTAGAATCCACTATTGCAATCGGTAACAAGAGGTGCAAACGTTTTGAAATGGCTTCCACCATCATGACGGGTTAAATTTTCGTTCACTCGTAACTTTTGCCTAGTCGTGTTTGATGAAAGCAAGAGGGACTCGATGTCCTAAATTATGAGGCGACGTCAAGGGGGAGGGGTTTGTGTCGTGTCCTATTCAGAAGAAGAAGCAGTAACTTCGTTATCCCAGACGGTATCTCGACGCGAGTTATGTGATTTAGTGCGATTACAACTGCAAGCTCTCCTCGAACAGCAGAATCTTCAAGGAGCAAAGATTTTGCTGGTTCCGGTTCAACCTGCGGATATTGCAGAGGCGATTGAGGGGTTGCCCGAAACAATGCAGGTTATTGCCTTCCGCTTACTTTCAAAAGCAGAGGCGATCGAAGTTTACGAGCATCTCGATGCAAAAGTGCAGCAAGCAATGATCGAGGAGTTCAAACGCCAAGACGTATTAAACATCGTGGACAAGATGTCTCCGGATGATCGAGCTCGGTTGTTTGATGAGCTGCCTGCGAAGGTCGTGTCTCGGCTACTTCCTCAGATGAGTCCTGATGAGCGGCGTGCTACGGCGCTATTACTGGGGTATGAGGCTGATACGGCGGGCCGAATTATGACGCCGGAGTATGTGTCGCTGAAAGAAAACTGGACGGTTACTCAGGCCCTTGATCGGATTCGCAGTTTAGCCCATGTCAGTGAGACGATTTATTCCTTATATGTGACAGATGCTGCGCGCCACCTCACAGGAATTTTGTCACTGCGAGACTTGGTTGTGGCGCAACCCAGTCAAACGATTGGCGACATTATGGTTCGTGAGTTGGTTTCAGTGCGAACGGAGACTGACCAAGAAGAAGTTGCCCGTATCATTCAGCGCTATGACTTTCTTGCGGTTCCGGTAGTGGATACGGAAGATCGGCTCGTTGGCATCGTGACAGTTGATGATGTCTTAGACATTCTTGAAGAGGAAACTACTGAAGATATCTATACCCTGGGGGGTGTGCAGTCAGGCGCAGATAGCTATTTTCAGACCAATTTATTTACTGTTGCTCGACGCCGAGTCGTATGGTTGTTTGTGTTGCTCATCACGAGTGTTGCGACGAGTGCGGTGATTCGCAGTCAAGAGGCCATTCTTGAAAAGTTTGTGGCACTAACAGCCTTTATTCCATTGTTGATTAGTGCTGGAGGGAATGTTGGTGCTCAATCGTCCACGGTTGTGATTCGGGGATTGAATACCGATGAAATTGGTTCTAGCGATGCTCCTCGAGTCATTCGACGAGAAATTATTGCTGGAGCCATACTCGGCGCGATTCTGGGGACAGCGGTCTTATTCTTGGCCTATACCTTACAGGGGAACTGGATGGTATCGAGTGCGGTCGGAATCAGTTTGGTGGCGATCGCCATTCTTGCGTCCTTAGCTGGAGCAACGTTGCCGTTTATTTTTCAACGGGTTGGCTTTGACCCAGCGCTGATGTCAGCCCCATTTATTACCACGGCAGTGGACGTACTAGGCGTCATGATTTATCTCACGGTTGCACGGGCAATTTTAGACCCAGGCTGAGACAAATTATCGCATTATATAATTCGCTCCAAAACCGCATGATTCAGATTAGAAAAATCGAGCTGTGGCGATGTTTCAACCCAGTTAAGCACGGTCATGAAATTTGACTTGAAGCAATCTAAACTGTGCTCAACAATAGACTCTGGAAAATGGAAAAAGTTTTGAGTCATTTTCCATGCAAAATCATCACAAAAGTGGCTGTTTTTTTCAATATTGCAGTATAGTTTCAGCGGTATAGGTGCTCGTCTAATCGACGACGCTGGTTGCGTTTCGGAGCAAAGGAAATGAAAAACGTTAATTTGTTTCAAGGGTTAAAACACATTGGCGTAGCCGTGTTAGGAAGTTTAGTTGCTGCTGCTTTTGTATCCGCAACGCCCAGCAAAGCTGAGGCACAGGCTGCTTATGGAAGCTATGTGGGTGTTGGTGCATCATTTGGGGTGACCTCCGGAGAAGGGGAATTTGAGGAAGAAGATGTCTCAGCAGTTATTGCAGGTCGATATCGATTTGTAAGGTTACCGATTTCACTACGGGGTCAGGCCCTGGTTTTCACTGACACCAATGCGTTTGTGCCAACTATTTCATACGATTTTCCAATCAATTGGCAAACCGATCTCTATTTAGGTGCAGGTGTTGCCTTCCAGGATGCCGATGAAGGTGAAGATGCATCTCCCATTGGAAATCAAACATCCTTTGTTCTCCAGCCAGGTATCGACTATGCACTACCAAATAGTCGGCTTATCTTATTTGGAAACAGCATAATTGCATTTGATGCCTATCGCGAGGGCGGTGGGGTTGCTGCGTCTCTTCAAGGCGGTGTTGGCGTCAACTTGAGATAAGTTTACGTTCAGTTATGTATCTCACAAGTCTTCTTCTTGTAGAGAGGAACATTCATTAAAGCGGTATTCGATGACGGGGAATTCAGTGATTATGGCTGAGTTCCTTTTTTATGAATCCATTGACAGGACAGATACCGCAACATTGTTCCGCACAATCGGTTTGGTATATGATTTAGGACATTATGTTGAAAGCACAGCGCAGTAACGCTTTCAATATGTTTCAATCCTGGAGGGCAATGCAGAAAAAGAATGTTAGTGCCCCATCTACGGCGCTGATATTCTATTTCCGTGCTGATGGTAAATGATGAAGTCGTGCATCATATTCATATCTAAAATGCAGAATCTGCATAAAGGTTCACTGTAAAAGCCGCTGTTCAGAACTCAAATTTTGTACGCTTGATCTAGGCCCGTACTGGTGAGTAGATGGTCAGCCTCTACCCCGATACCGCATCTGGTTTTGAAAAATCCAGCACCATGTTTGTCGAATTCCTGTATTGTAGGAATTCCCAAAAGCATGTTCGTTGGTTTTGTTCGGATTCAGGATGAATTGGGCTTGCATTGATTAATTTTCCTATCTATGGCTTTATTTGATTGGCGATCGCCAGCCTTGATCGAACCAGGTCGTTACGATCCTGACTTTCAACATGAATTGGAATTACTCCATCGTTGTACTGTTCGACATCGATGGCTTGGACTCGGACTATTATGGGCAGTCGTCAGTCCGGTGAGTATTTGGCTCATGCGCGATGATATTGAGCTCATGCGTGAGCATTTCACCTGGTCAAGCCTTCGATATGCACTTGTTTTTAATCCAGTTGCTGCGATTGGTCTTGTGCTGTGTGCCAGTTTCACGATGGGGGTGCTATTGTGGCAGAGCCGCAATATCTTGATTGGCCTGTCTGAACATGACGTCAAACGTCTGGAGAAACAATTGCTGCATATTCGTCAGCAAGGAACGAGCCATCCGCTGTGGTCTCGTGTGTGTGATGAGCGTAACTTAGCACTCTACCAGTCAGCCAAGAAACCCCAACCGTAGATTTGGTGTTGCATCTGCCTATGTCGAATTTGATTGCTCAACCCCAATCGTCTCAATCGACAGCTGAACTTCGACCGAGGCTTTTGCACCCACTGATGGGGGCTGATCTGAAAACGCTGACTCAGGTCCTAAGAGCAAATGGCGGTGTTGCCCTTCAATGTATTCCCCATATGGCGTTAGCGATCGCCACATCAATAGCGCGCTTGCCCTTTACGGCCATTGAACACATACAAACGCGCAGTATTTGCACAAGATATGTCGACTCCCCGCCACCCGTCTTTATTGTTGGACACTGGCGCAGTGGAACGACGTTCCTCTACGAAATTCTCTGTCAGTCGTCTCAATTTGCGTATGTTTCTCCGTTCGCAGTCGGGCTCCCATGGGATTTTCTAACAATTACTCGACTGTTTGGTGGACTGCTGGCGCGATCGCTTCCGGATGATCGGTTCATTGACTCAATGACGGTCGAACCTGATTCTCCGCAGGAAGATGAGATTGGTTTAGCTAGCATGCAGTCTGTTTCCTTCTACCACGGACTATATTTTCCGAAGCATCTAGAGCAGAACTTTAATGCTGGCATTTTCTTTGATGGCTGTTCTCAAACCGACATTGAGAATTGGAAAACAGCCATGAAGCTTTTCTTAGCGAAAGTTCAAAGCCAGGAACCGTCCAAACCCCTGCTGATTAAGAATCCTGTCTATACTGCTCGGGTTCAGCTGCTCCGAGAGCTATATCCTAACGCCCGATTTATCCACATCTATCGCAACCCTTATCGAGTGTTTCAATCGACGCGTAACTTCTACTGGAAGTTGTTCAAAGAGCTGTCTTTGCAGTCGTTTCAAGATGCGTCAGTGGATGAGCTAATTCTCAACAGCTATCCTCGAATGATGACGGCGATCGCCCATGATGCAGCACAGCTACCGGCGAATCGATGGGTTGAGCTCCGATTTGAGGAGTTTGAACAGGATCCGATTGCGCATATTCATCAGATCTACCAGCAGCTCGAACTTGATGGATTCGAACGTGCGCAGCCAAAATTTGCACAGTATCTAGAGTCTCGCAAGCGATATCAAAAAAATCAGTACGCGTTTTCTCAGGCAGATGCAGAGAAGGTGTATGACCATTGGAAACCGTTTATCGATCAGTGGAACTATGCGCGGATTGGGGATAACTAATGGCTAAACCAGAAATGTCCAAAGCAGGGCGATCGCCCCAATTAACTGCGGACTCTATCTGGGCCTATAAACCCTGGTGGTGTCAGCCCTGGAGCATTCTTTTGACGGGACTATTCATCATCAGTGGTAGTTGGTATGTCTTTCAGCGTTGGTGGCTGACCGGCATTATTTCTGCTCCTGTTCTCGTGTGGATGGGCTTTTTCATCGTGATTTATCCCCGCTTGATGAAAGATATGATGCTCCAAAAGCACGAGGTTGAATGATGGATGGATGCTCGCAGGTGCGAATCGATGTGTGATGCTATCGGAAGTATAGCCGTCGCCAGTTCCATTAGGACAAGACGGCGAGCCATTTGGATGTGTGCAAAGGACCCGGATAATACTCGGTGTCCTAGCCTAAATGGCTAAAGCTATAAATTCCATAACGCCTAATCCGTCGCACCTCTTCTTTTTACCATTTCCTGAAATGGTAAAAAGAAGAGGTGCTTGTAAGGCAGAGCACCGCCCTACAAACACCTCATCAATCAATCATCACAGGTCCATACATCTCCTATATCGCGAGAGATATGTAGGAAATGTCCGAACGTAAATCTAGGCTGCCTATGCAAAGAAAGACGGTTGATGGCGAATAAGGCTCAAAAATTCTTCGCGAGTCTTTTGGTCTTCTTGAAATACGCCAACCATCGCACTCGTTACTGTCCATGAGCCAGGCTTTTGAACACCTCTCATGACCATGCACATGTGCGTTGCTTCCATCACAACCGCTACGCCTCGGGGCTCAAGAATCTCTTGAACAGCCTCTGCAACCTCACGAGTCAATCGTTCCTGGACTTGAAGGCGACGAGAATACATTTCGACGATGCGAGCGAGCTTACTCAAGCCCACAACCTTCTGATTTGGAACGTATGCAACGTGTACCTTACCCATAAACGGGAGCATATGATGCTCACATAGGCTAAATACATTAATATCTCGAACCAAAACCATCTCGTTGTGACCTTCGTCAAAGATAGCGCCGTTCACCAGTTCTTCTAACGATTGGCTATAACCACTAGTAAGAAAACTCATTGCTTCAGCAACGCGTTTTGGCGTCTTGAGCAATCCTTCTCGGTCCGGATCTTCACCCACCCCAAGTAAAATGCTGCGGACAGCATCCATCATCTCCTCCTTTGATGCTTCAGAGGGAGGATGCTGCTTCGATGCTGCTCCATTAGAGGTGTTGCGATCGGGTCGAGTCGTCACTGACGAGTTTTTTGAAGATGATGACGAGTTGAGCGGCTGAATATCTGCCGTATCAAACGTTCCGTTAGAGTCATATGCTCCGTCCATCACAGAGCTGGAACCATTTAACCCATTCGTAGACATTGACATATCAAACCTTCAGTATGTGTCCAAAACAGTGCGTAAAACGAATAACTAGAATCCCAAGGCTAAAGCCGATAGGGACAAACTGGGCTAGAGCGCCCCTCCACTGGGCATAACAAACATTTCATCAACAACGGCATGGGGAGGCATCTGAGCGACATGAAGAATAGAATTAGCGACAACGTCAGGAGTCAACATGTTTGCTCGATCGAAGTCAGCCTGAACGGTATCTGTGTCCCAAATTGGAGTATTAACAGCGCCTGGAGAAATGATCACAACACGAATGCCGTTACCACGCTCTTCTGCAGATAACGTTTTTGACAGTGCAATCAAGCCTGCCTTACTAACGCTGTAAGCCCCCCATTCAGGAAAAAACTGGTGTCCTGCAATTGAGGCAACGTTGATGATCGTTCCTGACTGATGATGTCGCATGCTAGGCAAAACGCCTTGAATGCACTGAAAAGCTGATGTCAAATTTAGGTTAATGACATCTAGCCAGTCTTCTAAAGGCGTGTCCGCTAACGTTGCGGTATACCCCATACCTGCGTTGTTGACGAGAATATCGATTCGCTCAAACTCTTTAACAACGTGTCCTATAAAGGCTCGTACCTTATTGACTTCTGCTAAATCAAACGCATAGGACTTAACCTTTACGCCGTACTGCTGAGCGTCTTGAGCAACCTCATCCAGACGAGATTGCGATCGCCCAACGAGGGCTACATCCATTCCTGCCTTTGCTAGCTTCAGTGCTGTTTCTCGTCCAATTCCACTGCTTGCCCCTGTCACCAAGGCTCGGCACTGTGTTGATTCTGTCATCAAGTCCTGCTAACCCTTTGCTACGTCGTTCATCGCCTAAAGCATCCAGCGGGGAACCCGAGAGATTGAACAACCTTCAGATCCGGTTCATTTCTGCTTGATAGCCCAATCGCCTGAGGCGTGTCGTCGCCTTTGAAAGCCTGTTCTTCAAATGCTCAAATTACAAAACACTCAAATCACGGGTTTCAATCGTGTGTATCGCGAACGGCTCGAGACCTTGCTACGCATGACATCCCATCATGGGGCGGTGCAACTCTCTCCAGACAAAGCCTACACCAATATAGCGACGAATCATTAAAAAAATCTTAGAAGAAAAAAGCGTGCTGTAAACGAGCAAGTTGTTCAAAAAGGAGAGAAAATTAAAATTTAAAGAATGTGAATTTTTGTCACATTGTCAATCATAGCACTGCAAGATGTGAAAATATTCTAAATTTTTGCAACGTGCGCTGGAATATTGCATTTATCGAGCTGCATCTGAGAATTGTCCAATTGATCTGAATTTCTTGTATCTCAAGGCTCGACGCTGTTCACCCGATAATTGCGACAGCTCAGCGACGTTTTTCACCAACGCTTCCTTTAACGTTGACGCTGCCTGTAGGGGGTTGGAGTGTGCTCCTCCCAAGGGTTCAGGTAGCATCTGATCAAGAATCCCTAATTCTTTCAAATCGTAGGCGGTGATTTTAAGAGCTTCTGCAGCTTCTGATGACTTACTTGAGTCTTTCCATAGAATGGCAGCGCAGGCTTCAGGGCTGGCAACGGTGTAAATGGAGTGTTCGAACATCATGAGGCGATCGCCCACTCCAATGCCCAAGGCCCCCCCGGATCCACCTTCACCAATAACGGTGCAAATGATAGGAACTTCGAGCCGAAACATTTCTCGCAGGTTAAAAGCGATTGCTTCTCCCTGCCCTAGCCGCTCGGCTTCTAGTCCAGCATAGGCTCCGGGCGTGTCGATGAACGTGATGATCGGCATTCCAAACCGATTCGCATGATTCATCAGTCGCATCGCTTTTCGATAGCCCCCTGGAGACGCCATGCCAAAATTGCGTGCGACGTTGTCTTTGGTGTCTCTTCCCTTTTGGTGCCCTAACATCACAACAGGACGCCCTTCTACGCGAGCGATTCCGCCAACCATGGCTGGATCGTCCGTTCCAGTCAGGCGATCGCCGTGAAGCTCAATCCACTCATCACTAATGGCCTGAATATAATCGAGCGTGCTGGGCCGGCGAGGATGACGAGCAACTTGAATTCGCTGAGACGGCGTTAAGCTATTGAAAATTTCCTTCCGGAGCTGGGCCGCGCGACTTTCGAGCTTGGAAATCTCCCCGGATACATCGACTTCATTCTCGTCCGCCAGCTCTCGAATCTGCTCAATCCGTTTTTCTAGCTCGGCAAGAGGCTTTTCGAAGTCTAACAAGATTGTTTTGCGTTCTTTTGTCGGTGCCATGTTTGAGTCGATGAAGGTACAGCGTAATCACAAACGTTAGAGATATCTCTCAGAATCTCTGTCTATTTCTGAGGAATCATGGGGTTGAAGGGGTGACCCAAGATGAGGCTCGCATACGCACTAGATTCTAACCATATCACTGTGCGGGACGTGCAACCAAACGTCCATTACGGTTGAGCCAAGAGCGGTGCGGCCCCCAACAAGGTCTGAGTATAGGGATGTTGCGGCGTTTCGAATAACGTTGATGTGGGTCCTAATTCAACGATTTCACCAGCGTGCATGACGGCAATGCGATGGCAGAGAAAACGAGCAACCCATAGGTCATGCGTGATAAACAAGTAGGTCAACTCAAATTCATCCTTGAGGTCAAGCATCAAATTTAGAACCTGAGCCTGAACACTGGCGTCTAACATGCTGACGGGTTCGTCGCAGATCAACACCTTGGGCCGCATGATTAAAGCTCGGGCGATCGCCACGCGCTGCTGTTGCCCCCCGGATAGCTCCCCCGGATAGCGGCTATAGAATGCATCAACCGGAGTGAGTCCGACTCGCTCTAGAAGTTGACGCACACGATGTTCTGCGTCTTGCAGGGACGCCATGTTGTGAATCAAGAGTGGATCGGCAATGCCTCGACCGACCGTCATCATGGGGTTGAGGCACGCATGGGGATCTTGGAACACCATTTGAATGTTTTGACGTTGCCGAAGTAAATCGCGTTTGGACAGTTGCGTCAAGTCCTGACCCATGAACGCGATACGCCCTGACGTTGGAGTCAACAACTGCAAGATGAGGCGTGATAAAGTGCTTTTGCCGCATCCTGACTCTCCAACGAGTCCTAAAATTTCCCCTGGATACAGATTGATCGAAACTCCATCTACAGCCTTGATGGCTTGAGTTTCAGTTGAATTGAAGAATCGCGCAAATAGATTTTGCTTGAGGGCAAAATGTTTCTTCACGGCATGGAGGGTCAGAATTGGTGTTTGAGTCAACGGGTCATTGGAGGCCTGATTAGACGGAGGCGCGGCTGCCTGTAACTGTCGGGCTGACTCCAGTAGTGAAACGGTGTAGGGATGGTTTGGTGCAGAGAGAATTGTCGAAACCGCTGCATCTTCGACCAGCTTGCCTTCGTACATGACTGCAATGCGATCGCAGTATTCCGCAACGAGTGGAAGATCATGAGAAATCAGCAGCAGCGCCATGCCTCGCTCTTGGCAGAGGCGGGTGAGCTCATTCAAAATTTGGGCAGAGATAGTGACATCTAAGCTCGTTGTCGGCTCGTCTGCCACAATCAGCTTTGGATTGAGTAATAGGGCTAGGGCGATCGCCACCCGCTGACGCATCCCGCCGCTGAATTCATGGGGATATTGGCTCCATCGTTCCGCTGGAATGCTAACCGCTTCAAGAGTCACAATGGCTTTGGCTTTAGCCTCTGCGTTCGACAGTTGGGGCTGGTGGGCTCGAAGTGTTTCGATGCAATGGTCGCCGACGGTCATAAGTGGGTCGAGACGGGTCATTGGGTCTTGAAAGATGAGGGCGATCGCCTCACCTCGAAAGCGACGAAGCCCATCTGAAGACAGATCAAAAACCGATTGTCCATCAAAGCGAACGTGTCCCTCAATGTGTGTAGAACTGGGTAAGAGCCGCATAGCTGCTCGGCCTAATGTGGATTTTCCGCAGCCCGATTCTCCCACCAGTCCTACGCGCTCACCCGGTTGAAGGGAAAGAGATACATCATCGACGGCCCATGGTGACTCAGGAGAAGAGGAACCCTTATCAACCGGCATCGATTCAGTAGCAGTAGGCTTCCTGCGCTGCCCATAAGCCACCTGGAGATGCTCAATGACGAAAATCGGTTCACTCATGACTCTAGTTTGGGTAATGATTAATCAGGCAGGACTGCCATCCTACAGGACTTGGCAGGCGTCGAATGTTCGTCAAAAAGGAATGGGCGAGACAATGTGCCAGGGGATCTGAGTTATTTAGAAAGGAGTAAACCTCAAGGAGAAGTAGAATCCATTTTCCTGCAATGAATCGGCATCTGTATCGACGTCAACGAGTGGGATTCCATAATCAAACCGAGCAGAGAGGCGATCGCCCATGCGCCACAGGAGGCCGACTCCGACTCCAATAAGCACATCTGGGTCCGGATCAATCGAACCCTCACCAAGGTTCCATCCATGACCAATATCCAAAAATGGGGCCACTTGAAGCAGACCACCGATTCGACGGGCACGAACAATGGGAATGCGGACTTCGGTTGAAAACAGTAGTCCATTGTCGGTCAATAGCTCGTCTTGACGATATCCCCGCACGGTTTGTTGTCCACCCAGGCCAAATTGTTCTAATGGCACGAGAGAATTGTCTGCGAGCTGAATGTCGCCCCGGACCAATAGTAGGGTATCTCGCGACAGTAAGCGCACCCATTGCGCTTGCCCCCTCCAAGCAAAAAATCGGCTATCAGGAGGACGAGCGGGATCTGCACCAAAATCACCGCTAATTGGATCGTCGCTAATGGTCGAGTCAAAGGCATCGAGTCCAAAGCTAAATTGCGATCGTGCTGCAACGACTTGACGACTGCCTTGACGCGTAAATTCTTGAGCAAATCGAAGGGCAGAGACTCGGGTCCGGCCATCTTCGTCAGAACCACGGGATGGAAATGGAATCGCTTCACCCAATAAATCTTCGAGGAATTCACTCTTACTTTCACGCCGAGACGCCGTCAAACTCAGTGCAAATTCTTGGCTTGGTGTTTGAATAATGGGTTGCCGATAGGTTAGTTCGTAGAACTGAGAGTCAGTCTCGATATCAAGAATCTCAAATTCATCTTCAATGACGTCACTATCTGTAACGCCAATGCTCAAGCCAACCGTGCCGTTGCTGGCATTGACGGGAACGGTGTAGTCAAACGAAAAGGTATCGCTGCCCGATGTTCGACTATATCCAGCTTGGATACTATCCCCAATGCCTATTAGATTGCCCTCACGAATGGAGATCTCCTGGCGGAAGCTCCCGACGCTTGGCGATCGCCCGTTATTGAGTTCTAAATCAACATCAAAGGTGTCGGCTTGGACCACCGTCACATCTAGGATGCTGGTTCCGGGCTGAACACCAGCGGCCAGTTCTGCTGAGATGGTCTCAATGACTGGATCAAGCTGTAAAAGTTGAAGTCCTTCGAGTAGTCGATTCACATTAAGTGGATCAGATCCGGCACGCCGAAGTCGTCGTCGAACATATCCCGGGCGGAGGCGTCCCTCAACATCAACATTGATTTCTTCTAACCTGCCTTCAAGCACCTGAATCATGACAACGCCTTCTTCTAAGGTCTGAGGAGGAATAAAGGCGCCCGAGGTGATATAGCCATTTTCAACGTATAAATCAGTCACAGCAGAACGTGCCTGTAATAACTGAGCAAATGTCAAATTTCGTTGCTCAAACGGCGCGGTTGCTGCTGCAAGTTCTTCTTCGCTAAAAATAGTGCTGCCATTGACAACAAACCGTTCAACATAGACAGTGTCTGGCACGATGTCAGGGATGGACGGCGGTGGGGATTCACCTGGTGAGGGTTGTAAGAGTTCACTTGGTGGCGGAAGTTGTGGAGCTGGAGCCTGCTCAGGTATGGGTTGTTGTGAAGGAGGCTCATCAAAAGTAGGGAAATTGCTATCATCGATATCTGAAGGCACCTCGAAGTCGTCAGGTAACTCGACATCTGATGGCAATTCAAAATTAGGAGGTAGTGACTGCCCCCTTGCTGCTGCCCCGGTGCTGATTTGGATGAGAGTAGCCAGTCCAGTTGCTATGAAGAGCTGAGCACTGTATGTTTTCCCAAAGGCCATGTGATAATCAAGTATAAATTTAGGTTCAATAGTTGAGATTAGTCGGCTGAGATCAATTGGTGGTCAATCCGCCTTAGTGAAGGCACATCATCTAGAATCTTTAGCTTGGTTGACGAACACTTTATACAGCGGCCTTTCGAAGATTAAGATTTATCTTTGGGCTGAGCAGTGATGCGTTGAAGAATCATCACGGACCACTGAAAGCCTATCAAAGCGTGATTTAGTGGATTTTGGAAATTGAGGATTTTGAAGGCCTTGAATGTAAAGGCTTCACATCCGCCGTTTCAAGCATGGTTCTTAGAATTTTAGGTTGTGTATCTTCAAGTCTTAGAATTCAGACCTTATTAATCTCCCTCCCTTAAATAAGATGTTTTGTGTGAAAATTCAATCTTTGGAGGGAATTGGATTGCAAAACGAAATAAACTGAAGCGTTTCCTGTCGGTGTAGCTGAAGGGAAGCATGTTGACTAAACTGGTAAACGGACGTGACGGACGCATACTATGACTGAACAAATCAACGCGACAGAACTTTTCCGTGCAGCTTACGAGAATCGTTACACTTGGGACAAAAGCTTTCCAGGTTACACCGCAGATGTCACCTTCAACCAAGAAGGTCAGGCCATTAGTGGACGTGTTCGGGTCAATCCAACCCTAAAAGCAGAAGTGTTTGACGTTTCTGATGAAGATGCTCAAAAGGCAATTCAAAATCAGTTATTTGAAGTTGCCATCCATCGAGTTCGTCGTACCTTTGAAGAAACTCACGGGAATAATACCTTCTCGTTAGGTGCCACCAATGAGTCTGGTGCTGTTGAGATTCTGATGGGCGGAAAGGCTGAAGGCGATCGCTATGAGGTGAAAGACAACGAAGTTTGTATGGTTCATCGTCATATTCATGGAGTCGTCGTGACCATCCATACCTTTAGCAGCCACGACACAGGAGCCGGGTATTTATCTCATCGATATGATTCGGTGTATCACGATCCTGACACTGGAGTGCAAAAGGGCGGCAAAAGCGTGTTCGAGGATGAATACGAAAAAGTCGGAGACTATGTCATATTGACGCGTCGCAACATTGAGACCGAAGCCGATGGAACGACTAGCTCTCAAGAATTTATCTTTTCGAACATTGCCCTCCTTTCGGCTGAGCCAGCTCTGGCCAGTACAAGTGCAGGCTAAGTGTGGATTAGCAGCAGAAATGCCTGATTCTATCCAGGATGCGATAGACTAAAGCAACACACATGTTGTTTATCTCTTCTATTTTTCTTTAAGGTGAACTATGCCCAGCACGATGGAATTGACGAATGAGAACGTCGAAAAAGTTTTAGACGAGCTTCGCCCTTACCTCATGTCCGATGGCGGGAATGTTGAGCTGGTTGAATTGGATGGGCCTGTAGTGAAGCTCCGACTCCAAGGGGCTTGTGGATCATGCCCAAGTTCGGCCATGACACTCAGAATGGGAATCGAGCGAAAGCTGCGTGAGTCGATTCCTGAAATTGCTGAAGTTGAGCAAGTCCTTTAATGTGATTGGCAACGCTAGTAAGAGATGAGGGTTTTGAGTGTGCATCGCGCACTCAAAACCCTCATCTCTTTGTTATGAATTCAAGGCGTTTTCTACGCCGTGCTAGCTATCGAAAGAGCTGGCAATGTTCAACATCGCGTCGAGCCTATTGAGTGCGCTCGTCACTCAACTTCAGGCTGAGCTTGATGCAAATTAGCTTGAAGCAGCGCTTCTTCGCTGTTCGCGCGGTAAAGGGCTTGACGATTTTGAGCTGTTTCGTAGCGCTCATCTGATTCGGGAATTGCTCCCATTAAGTCAGATGCACGCTGCCAGCGAGATGCGAGGTCTAACCATTCTGCTGTTGTTGATGCAGCTTGACCATCATTGACGGCAGCCTGCGCAATTAAGACTGCTTGGGCAAATGGATCATCGCCTGCCTCTTCCTCATTAAACGAAAACGTCGCATCTGCTTCTGAGGCGCTTGTTGATGATAGGGCCTCACTGCTACTGGCTGAGCGTTCGTTTGCATCAGATGCACGTAACGAAGATTCTTCAGCTTCACGGACGGTTGCGGTGACCGTATCGGAGACAGATGCACTTGGAGATGTGTTTTCTGCTTCAGCGACCGGGGTTCGGCGAACTCTGGCATAAACAGTCCAGCCTACGATAATGACCAGTAAGCTCAAGGCTGCTCCGCCAATAATGCCTCGCGCAAACTGACGGCGATCGCGTAATTTTCTGGATTTGGTTGGCGTGGCTGTAATTTTTTCGCGCTTCTGATTCGCAGTGAGATCTTCGACAATGAGCTGAATAGGATTTGGGCGTGGGAGAGAAATTTCCTCAGTCCAAAGGAGTTGATTGTCTGGGTCTTTCTGAATCTCATCGAGCCACAACAACTGTTGTTCCTTGACGAGGCGGCTGTTGATTTTGACGCGACGAATGTGTCGAGGTCGCAACCCAGATAAAATTTGACGAATCTGGCGAACCAAGGTGTCTCGTTCAAGCCGCTCAGTAGTTTCTGCTTCGCATAACAATTGCAGCATGCCTTGTGCGAGAACGGCACGAGTGCGCACGCCACACTCAGAAAGGCGATCGTTTAGCACTTGAATAATCGCTGCAACACTTCCCTGTCGAGCTTGCTGTGTAATGTCATCGATCGAAGATTCTGTCATAGTCATGCTGGTGCGCCTCTGGTCGATACCCCTGTTCACCTGACGGACAAAACCGCATTCACGTTTCGCACCTATCGTGTTGCCCGTGTATGGTGTAATTCTATAGCATAGCAACAAGACGGAGCGATCGCCCTAGTCTCCTTCGGTTTCAGACGTCGCCTATTATGATACCCAAACTTTTTGTACGCTCACGCATTCCTACCATCGTTCGATGTGGTTGCATTGCTCTACTCATCGGAATCGTGGCATTTTCAATGGCTGGCGTATTCTCATCGGCTGCGTATGCACAGGATACCGTTGGCACTCGTACCTCTGACACGACCTATGGATGGCGATCGCCCAGTTCAGATGGCATTGGAAAAATCTACATGGGGCGCGAAATTTCATCTGTGATGAGTCACCGAGGTGCAGCGTGGTTAGAGCGTTCTAGTCGCAAGCGGGAAGAAAAGCCTTGGAAAATCGTTGATGCTTTGGACCTGTCACCAACGGACACCGTGGTTGATTTAGGCGCTGGTACGGGCTACATGACGTTTCGGTTGGCGTCTGCGGTACCAGAGGGCAACGTCTATGCTGTGGATATTCAACCTGAGATGCTAGAGATGTTGTCGGCGTTGCAGGGCGATCGCAACATCACAAATGTAGAGCCTCGCCTTGCTGAGTTGACTGATCCTCACCTTCCAAACAATATTGATGCCGTATTAATGGTCGATGCCTATCACGAGTTAGCCTATCCCCGCGAAGTGATGACTGCGGTGGTCGATGCCTTGCGACCGGGAGGACGCGTCGTCTTGGCTGAATACCGTGGAGAAAATCCCCTGATTCCCATCAAGCGACTGCACAAGATGACCGAGCGCCAAGTGCGTCGCGAGCTTGAAGCGGTGGGCCTAGAGTGGGTGAAAACAGACGAACGACTGCCTCGACAGCACCTCATCTTTTTCCAAAAGCCATAGTCTTTGGTTGAAAGCTTTCAGTAGTTGAAACCTGAAGAGGAGATTCATGATGCAAGCCTCTACATTTGAAGTTCCCCGAGAGCTGACGCTCCGCGTTACCCAAGCAGAATTTGCGGCGATCGCATCAGTCAACCATGATTTGCAGTTGGAACTGACTGCTAACGGAGAACTTATTGTGAATCCACCAACTGGGAGCGAGCCGAGTCGACAAAACATGAGCATCACAGCTCAGCTTTGGCTCTGGGCAGAATCTAACCCAACGTTGGGCCTTGCTTTTGAGTCGTCTGGAGGTTTCGAGCTACCGAATGGAGCGATTCGTTCTCCTGATGCCTCTTGGGTAAGTCGCAATCGCTGGGACGCCCTGTCTCAAGGGGAAAAGGAAGATTTTGCGCCTTTGTGTCCGGATTTTGTCGTCGAGCTACGCTCAAAGAGCGATCGCCTCAACACCTTGCAAGACAAGATGCAGGAGTACATCGACAATGGAGCAAGGCTAGGATGGTTGATTGATGCCCAGAATAAGAAAGTGGAAGTTTACAGCCAGGGGAAAGAGGTTGAAGTTTTAGACCAACCGACTCAGCTTTCAGGAGAAGGCGTTCTTCCAGTTTTTACGCTTAGCTTGAGAAATATCTGGTGAGAAAAACATTGGGTGAGGGCCCAGTTATCAATTTGAATTAGTGTCTGGCGTGGTTTGAAGGCATTGACATGATGGTGAACGGACATGAGCCAAGCTGTAGAAGGTATTTGATCGACAATTCAAGATATTGAATCACTGCCCCATAATGAATGGACTCGTTATGAAATCATCGATATGACGCAGGACATTTTCAGGGTGGGCCAGAGTTAGTTGTTGAAGTTTTGTCTCCTGGAAAAATCAATGGAAATCGCGATCGTTCTGCCAAGCTTCAGCTTTGCTCAATCCAGGGCATTAGAGGGTATGGATTGTAGATGACATCACAAAACGGGTCGAGATTTATCATCGCAACCAAGCTCGACTTGTTTTAGAAGCAACATTGCTATCGGATGGTTTGATAACGCCCACTAATTCTCGGTTTTCATTGTGACGTAGCGAGTTTGTATGGCTCACGAGCCTAACGAGATCGGCATCAAGCCCACCACTTGCTCAAGCATATTAATATTCGTTTATCTTCAACCCGTGTAAAAATGCCTGCACCCGAGTTTCAACCTAACACGCTGGCCGAATGGCGAGACTGGCTGGAAGCTAATCATTCTCAATCATCGGGTATATGGCTCATTACGTTCAAAAAGTCATCTGGAAAACAACAACTGACGCAAGACATGGCCATTGAAGAGGCACTTTGTTTTGGTTGGATCGATAGTAAGCCAGGAAAGATAGACTCTGAGCGAACCAAGCTTTGGTTTAGTCCCCGAAAGCCTCAAACAGGATGGTCCCAACTCAATAAAAAGCGAATTACGAAACTGTTGAACGACGGGCGAATGCATGCTGCTGGACTCCAAAAAGTGGACGATGCCAAACGAGATGGCTCCTGGACATTGCTTGATGATGTCGAAGCACTAATCATCCCCGATGACCTGGTCCAAGCTTTTGCTGCTTATCCAGGCTCTCGCGAACATTTTGATCACTTTCCTCGATCAGTCAAGCGAGGAATTCTTGAATGGATCGTCCAGGCGAAGCGTCCTGAGACGCGCCAGCGGAGAATTGAAGAAACTGCTCGCTTGGCTGCGGATAATATTCGAGCAAATCAATGGTCACGGAAGAAAAAATGAAATGAATTAGTGATTAGTGAATCGACGATTAAGACCATGTCCATTCGATGGAGAGTTATCGCATAACAGATGCGCAATCCATTTGCACTGATAGAGAGCGACAACCAGTGGCTATAATTTGTTGCATCTGACCACACTCTATCGGCCCGATTTTATGGCTCTGCAACTTTACAATACGCTCACTCGTCGCAAAGAACCGTTCGAACCCCTTGAGTCCGGTAAGGTGTCGATGTATTGCTGCGGAGTCACGGTCTATGACTATTGCCACTTAGGTCATGCTCGCTCGTACGTTGTTTGGGACACAGTGCGACGATATTTGACATGGCGTGGCTATGATGTGCGCTATGTGCAAAATTTCACCGATATTGACGACAAAATTCTGAAACGAGCCGTCCGTGAAGGGTCGTCGATGACAGCCGTGTCGGAAAAATATACCGATGCCTACTTTGAAGACATGGCGCGGCTCAATATTCAAGAAGCAGATGACTATCCGCGCGCGACTCACACCATTGATGGCATTCAAAAGCTCATTCACGAGCTGGAGCAAAAGGGTGTGGCCTATGCAACCGGGGGTGATGTCTACTTTGCGGTGCGAGAATTTCCGACGTATGGCAAGTTGTCAGGACGGAAGCTGGATGACATGAAAGCTGGAGCCAGCGGACGCGTAGACGTTGATCCAGAAGCAGCGAAGAAGAAAGATCCGGCTGATTTTGCGTTGTGGAAAGGTGCAAAGCCTGACGAACCCTTTTGGGAATCACCGTGGGGGAACGGTCGTCCCGGCTGGCACATTGAGTGTTCGGCAATGGTTCGCGATCGCCTCGGTAACAGTATCGACATTCATGTCGGTGGGGGAGACCTTGTGTTTCCACATCATGAAAATGAGATTGCTCAATCCGAGGCCGCCACTGGACATCCCCTTGCGAACTATTGGATGCACAACGGCATGGTGAATGTCGGCGGTGAGAAAATGTCGAAATCGCTGGGTAACTTCACCACGATTCGTCAGCTACTCGATGAAGGGGGCGTCGCACCGATGGTGTTGCGATTGTTTGTGCTCCAGGCTCAATATCGAAAGCCAATGGACTTTACAGATGAGGCGATCGCCTCTGCAACCAATGGCTGGGAAACCTTGAGTGACGGCTTACGATTTGGCTATAAGCACGGGAAAGCATTGGGCTGGACTGACACCGACGACACATTTTTTGGTGATCCGTCCTCAATGCGGATTCTAGATGACAGCGAGGCGGTTCAGCAGTTTCAACTGGCGATGGATGATGATTTCAATACGCCTGGGGCGATCGCCGTTTTGTTTGACTTAGCGAAAGAATTACGTCGAGCTGGGAACCTCATTGTTCATGACGGCAAAGCAGATCGAGATGCTGAAACCCTACGACGTGATTGGCAAACCCTAACGGTGTTAGCAGAAATCTTAGGCCTTCAGGCATCCCCCGAAGAAGACCCATCACCATCGGATGGACTGGACGATGCAGAGATTGAAATGCAGATTCAACAGCGTCTAGAGGCTAAGAAGGTGAAGAACTTTGCTGAGGCCGATCGCATCCGTGATGAGCTTAAGGCTCAAGGCATAATTTTGATCGATAAAGCAGGTGGCACTGACTGGCACCGTGAATAAGATGCCCGGTGCTCACGCTGGCGACAGTGATAACGTATCGAATTGTTCAAAAAGCGCAATAAAACTTAAGCCGATTACTGTCTATAGAGCCTCGTTAGAGTAGTAATCTGAAGTCATTCATGCCTATTGTTCCGGTTTGAGGAACAGTCAAAATAGATTGTTGAAGGGAAAAACCTATGGTTAAGCGTGGCGATAAAGTTCGCATTCTTCGTAAGGAATCCTATTGGTATAGAGACGTAGGCACCGTTGCTTCCGTTGACCAAAGTGGCATTAAATACCCCGTTATTGTTCGTTTCGATAAAGTTAATTACACCGGTTTTAGTGGTTCTGCTAGCGGCGTTAACACAAATAACTTCGGTCTAGAAGAAGTTGAAGCTGTTAGCTAAACCCTTGTGTTTTGCAAGAAAGGAGCCGATAGTTTCTTAGAAGCTGTTGGCTCCTTTTTTATGATGGCTGTGGCGATGTATCTCTCTAGCCGTTGGTTTTAAGACATTGGTTTGGGCACGCTCCGTGCGCTCAAAGCAGTAACGTATCATCACTAAGCTGGTTACAGATATAGATTGAGAAGATGCGGTGATCCGGGCTGATGTTTAGTGAAATGCATTAGACTGCATAAGCGACTTAATCCTTGAAGGCGTTGATTTGTGCCAGAGTTACCTGAGGTCGAGACCGTACGGCGAGGACTAAACCAAGTTACCTTAATGCATCCCATTCATGGGGGAGAGGTACGGCTCGAACGGACGATTGCCTATCCAACTTCAACCGACGCCTTCTTAACGGGACTTCAGGGTTGTGCGATCGCCCAATGGCATCGTCGCGGCAAATATCTCCTCGCTCAACTCATTAAAAATCCGACTGAATCAGCGATTGCCACATCATCAGATAAAGAATCCGGCGGCTGGCTTAGTGTTCATCTGCGAATGACGGGACAGCTCTTGTGGCTCGACCAAGATGAGCCGGTTCATAAACATTGCCGAGTTCGTCTCTTTTTCGACAACCATCGTGAACTGCGATTTGTTGATCAGCGCACCTTTGGGCAAATGTGGTGGGTTTCGCCAACGATTCAGCCTGAAATGGTTATGGGTGGCTATGCACACCTTGGCCCAGAGCCACTATCAGATGAGTTCTCTGCTGAAGGACTGCGGCGATCGCTCAAAAAACGACATCGCCCCATCAAAAATGCCCTGCTCGATCAACGCATCGTTGCAGGTATTGGCAATATCTACGCCGACGAATCACTGTTTATGAGCCGGGTTCGGCCTACAAAGATGTGCGATCGCCTCACTCGTAAGCAATTTGAGGCACTGCATCGTAGCATCGTCACCGTTCTAGAAAGCAGCATCGGCGAAGGCGGCACCACCTTCAGCGACTTTCGAGATATTAACGGAGTCAACGGCAACTACGGTCAGATGGCATTGGTCTATGGGCGAGAAGGCGAACCTTGTCGCGTCTGTGGAGAAACGATTCAACGGCTAAAACTCGGTGGGCGATCGACCTTCTTCTGTCGGAAGTGCCAACGCTAGATGGCACCAATGATGAGAGAGGTGTAGGATTTGCTAAAGTCAATGCAAAGCATTGAGGCGTGAGAGCCATGGCGAAGAAAAAGGCAAAAACCACAAAGAAATCCCAAGGCTTCGGTGAGTCTCCGATTCCAACGCGAGCGGCTAAGGACTTCATCGTCGCCTTTGGTAAAAAAGAGGGTGATGCGCGCAAACACTTTCTTAGTGCCAAATTGG
>JBCBLF010000064.1:0-21345 GCA_038520475.1 Cyanobacteria bacterium J06627_8 | reverse complement strand
CACAACCTCTATCCAGTAGATTGTCTAAGTCAAAATTCCACAGCTTCACGGTGAGGTCTCGACTGGCTGAAGCAATGGTCTGACCATCAGGGCTAAAGCTGACATCGTAGACTTCATAGTTGTGACCTTCCAAGCTTTGTAACTCCTCGCCTTGAAGGTTCCATAGCTTCACCGTTCGATCTGTACTGGCTGTAGCGATCGTTTGACCACTAGGGCTAAAGGCCACATCATAAACTGCGTCGTTGTGGCCAATAAAGGTTTGCAGTTCTTCACCCTGTAAGTTCCATAGCTTCACGGTGCGGTCCCAGCTTGACGAGGCAATCCATCGTCCGTCTGGGCTGAAACTCACTCCGAGAATTGTATTGCTGTGGCCCGTAAAGGTTTGCAGTTCTTGCCCTTGTAAATCCCACAACCTCACCATAAAGTCTCGACCGGCTGAGGCGATGGTTTTTCCATCAGGGCTAAACTCTACGTCATAAACCGCATCGGTATGGCCCGTAAAGGTTTGGAGTTCTTCCCCTTGCAGGCTCCATAGTTTTGCTGTGTTGTCTGAGCTTGCAGAGACTAGCATTTGTCCATCAGGACTGAACCTTACGGTGAGAACTGCATCGGTATGGCCGGTTAAGGTTCGTAGCTCTTCCCCTTGCCGACTCCATAGCTTGATGGTGCCGTCAACGCTTGCAGTAGCGATGGTTTGCCCATCGGGGCTAAAGCTCACGCTCTCAAGTCCCTCGTTATGACCAGTGAGGGTTTGTAGCATGTCTCCTTGCTGATTCCAGAGCTTTACGGTGTTGTCATAGCTAGCGGTCGCAATGATTTGGCTATGCCCGTCTGGAGTCATTTCTTGAACAGGGCTAAAGCTCACGTCAAAAATGGTATCGTCATGGCCGATAAGAGCTTGTGACGCGTCTGCATGCCGACTCCACAATTTCACCGTAAAGTCTCGGCTTGCGGTGGCAATCGTCTCTCCATCAGGGCTAAAGCTGATACCGTACACCTCACTGATGTGGCCATCTAGAGTGTGTAACTCTTCGCCTTGCAAGTTCCACAGCTTTGCTGTGCGGTCATAGCTCACTGAAGCAATGGTTTCTCCGTCCGGGCTGAATGCGACTTCGTTGATTGCATCATCGTGACCAACAAACGTCCGTAGCTCTTCACCTTGCAGATTCCATAGTTTGATGGTGCGGTCCCAGCTCGCAGAGGCAATGGTTTGTCCATCGGGGCTAAAATTTACGCCAAGAACGGTACTGTCATGACCTATGAGCGTTTGTAGCTCTTGACCCTGCCGATTCCAGAGTTTTACTGTGCCATCTCTACTTGCAGAGGCGAGCGTTTGTCCGTCAGGACTAAAAGTGACGTCATAAACCTGATCCGTATGGCCGATCAACGTTTGTAATTCTTCACCTTGCAGATTCCACAACTTTACCGTGCCATCTACGCTTGCAGAGGCAATGGTTTGTCCATCGGGGCTAAAACTTGCACTCAGAACCTTATCGCCATGGCCGATGAGGGTTTGCAACTCTTCACTTTGTAAGTTCCATAGCTTTATTGTGCCGTCCCAACTGGCCGAAGCAATGATGCTTCCATTGGGGCTAAAGGCGACGCTTTCAACTCGATCGTCGTGGCCTCGAAGGGTTTGCAAGTTTTCTCCTTGGCGGTTCCACAGCTTGAGCGTGTTGTCTGCACTTGCAGTGGCAATGGTTTGCCCATCGGGGCTAAAACTCACATCGAAGACAGAATCGGTGTGGCCTTTCAAGCGGTTGCGTTCGCTGATGTTTTGGATAACGTTTTGCAAGGCAGCGACAGCCTGCATTTTTTTATCGCGGTCCAATACATTTGCTTGTTGCTGTATGGTCCGCCCGGTCTGAATCCCCTTGAGGAGCGCTTCAAGTTGAAAGTTAGACTGTAGAAGATTTTGAGTGGATAGGCTATCAGCCAGAACGTTTGTGTTGATTTCTCGTCTTGCGGCAGCTTGCTGCTGTCTCCAGGCAACCAATCCCAGAGCCGTTGCGATGATAAAGCCGACGCTTGCTCCGACCAATGCGAGGGTGATGGTCTTGCGGGCTTTTTTCTGACGTGTAATTTCAGCTCGCTGTCGTGTAATTTCTGCCTCTTGCCGATCGCTTTCTGCTTTGGTGCTGGCGGCTACATATTCTCGTTGACTGGGAGTGAGTCGGGGTTCTTTGTCAGCACTTTCGGTGATCCAGTTGCGCACGGCCTTTAGTTGAGTCCCGCGCAGTAGTAAGTCAGGGTTGCGGGCATGATGCACCCACTCTTGCGATCGCATCAGCAGTCGAGTGTGTGCTTTCACATGGTCTAAGTCAGTATTTAAGGCTTTGACAAGCGAATTGAAGGCATCAGAGCGCCCTTCTTGCTGGTGAAAAAACAACCAGTTTCGTTCCCGCAAGGCTGGGTGAACCTGGTCATCTTCGAAGCCTTCTCGACAGACAATCGGAAACAGTCGCTTATTGTGTTTGACCGCGTGGTTGATCTCTTTGCTACACACGTCTGATGCGATCGAGTCAGGACTGACCACAAAGATAATGGCATCTGCTGATTCAATGCCCGATTCAATTTCTTTCCACCAGTGGGCCGTGATCGGAATATCTTGCCAGTCAATCCAAGTTTCGTATTTGCTCTTTTTCAATGCTTGATGCAGGACTTTAGCAAACCCCTTGTCTTTTCGGGAATAGGAAATGAAAACAAAGGGAGTATCGTTTCCGCCAGATGATTGAGGGGAAACTGATGGTTGTACATTGAGCCGGGAAGGGCTTGAGCTTAAAACGTTAGTCATGATGGAAAGGCTGACGTGACACTGATCTAACTCATTACTCTGCTTCATAAAACAGAGGGATAATTCCTGATCAGGAGGTGAAAAGTAACGCTAATGTATCGTCGCTTTTTTGTGAGAGGATGAACCCAGCAGTATCACTGAACTGAATCGCGGTGTGTGATGTGCTGATATCCTTAGGCGAAGACTGGAGGTGACGAGCAGCTTATGGTTGAAACAACGCCATCACCGGCGACAGTCAACATTCGTCGAGTCGCGACCGATGCGGACCGCGACCTCTTTCTAGACGTGCCGTGGCGAGTCTATGCCGGCGACGACAATTGGGTTCCGCCGCTTCGTAGCAGCATTGCAAAAGAATTTGCCTCAACAAATCCGTTTTTTCAATACGGCGAGCTTCAACAATTTTTGGCGATTCGAACAATAGACGGCAAGGATGAAGTGGTTGGACGAGTGGTGGCTGCCATTAACCATCGCCTTATTGAGAAGGAAGGTCAGCCGGTTGGACTTGTGGGCTATTTTGAGTGCATTGATGCATATGAAGTTGCTGTGGCTCTCCTCGATGCTGCCTGTGACTGGTTGCGATCGCATGGCATGACTGTGGTCCGTGGCCCGATTGACCTCTCTACACACAACCGCTGCCTATTTCTCATTGATGGGTTTGACTCGCCGCCCACGATAATGATGCCGTATAACCCGGCGTACTATCCCGAGTTTTTTGAACGGTATGGTTGGACAAAAGGACGGGATGCCTATGCGTATCTGATTAAGTTTGACTCTGATTTACCGCCGCAGTATGAGAAAGGCTACCGCATTGCCACAAAATCTGGCATTTCATTTCGCAAGCTCAGTGTCAAAGGGGATGCCTTTTGGGATGATGTCCGAGCGATTTATCGGCTCTTCACAACCTCATTTGCAAACAACTACAGCTCTTCACCCCGTACTGAAGAAGAATTTCTCGAAGAGGCGATGGATCTTAAGGATCTCGTCGATCCAGATATTTTCTGGATTGCGGAATACAACAATGAGATGGTTGGCTTTTTTATGGCCCTGCCCGACTACAACATCGTGCTCAAGCGGGTGAATGGCAAACTCAATTGGTTAGGAATTCTCAAGTTTCTCTGGTATCGTCGCCAGATTAATCAAGGACGAGTCATTGTTATTTGTTCATTACCTGAACAACGGCGGCGGATGGTTCCCCTGGCGCTCATTTACCTGGCGATGGTCAACGGAACCCGAAAGAAACGGCCCTATACCTGCGCTGAATTGGGTTATGTCTATGAAGACAATGCGGCATCTCGTAAGGTAACCGAGGCCACAGGCAGTAAAATTTACAAGACGTACCGTATTTACGAAAAGGCGCTATGAAGGTATTGGTCACGGGTGCAAACGGATTCACAGGTTCTCACTTGGTTCAGGCATTAGTGAATCGAGGGGATTCGGTCGTTGCCTTTGTTCGCAAAACCAGTGATATTTCTCGGCTTGCCGGTGTTTCGGTGGACTATGCCTATGGTGATATTACCGATTTGGCCTCTCTACAGACTGCAATGACTGGCTGCGATATGGTCTGTCACACGGCAGCTTACGTTGAGCTGGGCGTGGTAGATGAACGACAGATGGAGCAGGTCAACGTCGAGGGAACGCGATGCGTCTTGCAGTCGGCACAGGCCACAGGCGTCAAGAAATTTCTCTATTGCAGCACCATCGGCATCTATGGCGATACCCAGGGAACGGTCGTTGATGAAACTTTTGAGCGAACCCAGAAGAGCTTTTCGTCTGCGTACGATCGCACCAAATATGAGGCTCAACTGCTGGTGGATCGAGCCGCTCAGCAGGGCCTGCACACCATTAGCGTGATGCCCTCTGGTATCTTTGGATCCGATGATCCGCACTTTGGGCCAGTGATTCAAGCGTTTCGCAACGGCAAATTGAAGGTCTGGGCTGGGGGCGATCGCATCACAGGGATTGTGCATGTGGATGACTTGGTAGCAGGGATGCTGTTGGCATTGGATCAGGCTCCGGCCGGAAGTCACTACATTTTGTCGTCTGGAGAACTCACCACCCGCGATATGTTTGAAGTGTTGAGTCAAGAAACCGGCATGCCATCTCCTAAAGAAGTGCCTGAAGGCATCGTGCGACTGGCGGGCAACGTTCTTGACCCCATCGGGCGACTGTTGAACTGGCAGCCTCCCCTAAGCCGAGAGCGGGTCCATTACATCTACGATCGCTGTGTACGTATCGATGGCTCTAAAGCCTGTCGTGAATTGGGGTGGTCGCCACGACCAATTAAGCAAACCTTACAAGACTGTGTGGAAGGACTGTGATTTCACCCGCAGAGCGTTCACCGTTTAACTTGAATCGGTATTTGGACGATATTGACGACAAGCCAGGACGAGTGTTGAATCTGGCGATCGCCATTCTCGTTTTAGTCTCATCAGTTATTTTCATCATCGAAACCTATCCTCTAGGAGAACAGGTCCGCACCTCCCTTACTATTGCCAATCGGATTATTCTGGTGATTTTCGCTATTGAATATGGGCTGCGCCTGTGGATTGCAGACAATAAGCGTCGATATCTGCTGAGTCCATATTCGCTCATCGACTTGGTAGCTATTCTGCCGTTTTTTTTGGGCGTTCTCGATATTAGCTTCGTGCTGATCTTTCGGTGGTTTCGCATTTTGCGACTGTTTCGCTTTATCAAAGGGCACACTATCTTCGGCTATGTGAGCAGCGAAGACGGTACGATTTTGACGCGCATTCTGTTCACCTTATTTGCCATCGTGTTTGTATACTCGGGGCTGATTTATCAGGTCGAGCATCCGGTCAATAGCGATGAATTTCGGACGTTTTTAGATGCACTCTATTTTGCAGTGGCGACGATGACCACCGTTGGATTTGGCGACATCACTCCCATTTCTGAATTGGGACGATTGCTCACCATCCTGATGATTTGGAGCGGCATTACCCTGATTCCCTGGCAGATTGGCGATTTGGTGAAGCGCCTTCTGAAAACGTCGCGCAAGGTTGAAGTGCCTTGCCCAAACTGCAACACTGAGTTCCATGACAACGACGCTCAATTTTGCCGCGTCTGTGGCACTGTGTTACCGCACGTTGATCACCAATAGGGTTTTCTGGTTATGGCTGAGGTGTTTGAGGTGCTGATATTCAGCTTAAGCGGGTAGAACACTCTATTCTGACTTCTCTCTTTCAAGAGTGATCGAGGGGGAATATGTAAGCCCTAGCATGTTTGGCGTTTTTTAAGCAATGGAGAGCCTCCTCTAAGCTATGACGCGATTTCTCCAAAGCACTGATACAAAAGGCGTAAGCTTACTAAGCAAGCTTACGCCTTTTGCATAGTGGAAATCTTGAACAGAAATCTATCGGTAATTGGTGAATTGGATTGCAACTGGCCAATCTTCTTGCTTCAGTAGCTGCATCACAGTCTGAAGGTCGTCTTTCGATTTACTAGAGATACGAACAGAATCACCCTGAATAGAGGCCTGAACTTTTTTGAATTCATCTCGAATCAGCTTTGTTATTTTTTTCCCAAGTTCCTGTTCAATTCCTTTTCTAAGAGTAATTTCTTGTCGGACTCGATTACCGCTTGCTGCTTGAACCTCACCATAATCAAAGATTTTGAGCGAGAGGTTGCGCTTTGATGCCTTGGTTTGAATAACTGTATGCACAGACTGAAGTGTAAACTCGCTGTCTGTTTCAATGGAAAACGTCGTGTCTCCAAGGGTAATTTCGGTTTTTGTATCTTTCAAATCAAACCGACTCTTTATTTCTCGTCGTGCCTGGTCAAGAGCATTCACTAGTTCTTGGCGGTCAAAATCGCTGACAACATCGAATGAGTATGTCGAAGCCATAGAAAAACGGGTATGGATAAGAGAATAACTGACAGTGTTAAGTAACAGAAGGACAATCATCCGTTCTGTTTAGGGTTCACTATAAAGGAAGATACAAGCTTTCAGCTACAGGTGAAACATCCTTGTAACCTAGCGTGCAATGCTGATAAGACTCAGTAGGAATAGCGTATATGTTCCAACAGAGCCAACTGCAAACATGAGCGATCGCAACAGCGGAACATTGAGAATGTAAAAGACTGGATAGAGTAGCCGAGCACTAACGTGGGCGATGGCCGCACCAATGGCCAAACTTGAATCTTGGCCTGTCAAATAAGCCATAAATGCCGCAGCTGAAAATTGGATAAAAGCTTCAAATGCGTTTTCATGGGCCCATGCTGCCCGTTGAGCAAAGGCAGGGAGCTTGTCTAACATCGCTCGGGGCGCAGACATGTCGTATCCCACACGGAGCCGTGCATATCCAACAACCACAAATGGCAAATAGATTAATAGTGCCGCAATGGCGATCGCATAAAGTAAGTAAGGAGATCCAAAACTCATCTCTAAAGTGTCACCACATGAACAACATCATTGGTTAACCAGAGGCTAGTCCAAATAAAACAACGTGACGAGCTTCCGTTGTTCTTCGGCAGCCTCGCATGTTTTCAACAGCGTCGTACTATCGTGAAACGCAAAGCAAATCAGCTGCTGACAGCGTGAAATAATCTCTTGGTTGCAAATCGTACTTGCATCGGCCAACGAGAGCATATCATTGCTGGGACTTTCAACCAGGTGAATAACTGACTCAAGCTGCTTTCGCGATTCTCGGGGTTGGCGTGTAAGGCTCTGTGGCAGGATAACCGTTAACAAATTTGGGTCTCCCTTCATCGCACCCCGAATTGCAGCTGAATTGGTTCCAGTTGCCCCTGAAGTTAAGAGGTGATTTCCGGCCTGCACTAGAGCAAAGGCAAGCAATTCAATCATGTTTTGATGGGTAATCGGAACATGCCGCGAACCCAAAATCGCAATTCGCTTCGAACCCGTCTGTTGGATGGCAACGAGTTCCTGTAAATACTCATCAACCTGTGGAATATCTAACGATTGGCTCAACGCTAATCTCAGTCTGCACAACCCCGATATTCTACCAGGTGCACGCAATATACGTACAAATTCAGCAAAAAACCGGAACTTTAGGACGGCTCCCTAAAAGAAATTATTCATCATCCGCAGCATAGTATCAAATCTTCAAATTGACGCATACATTTGGTTGCATGATGTTCACCAGATAGACTCCACAAAAAATTGAGTGCATCCGCTTGAGAGAATGGGATGAGCAGCCTTCTAAACGTGAAGCGGGAAAGCGATACGACTATCCTTCCTACGTGCCATCCAAGATTTGAACGAATTGCTTGGCTCTCTGCTTAAAGCTAAGCAGCCCCAAAGTGGCGTTACAGCAGCGTGTCAGTGAAGGCTGACTATCCCCTTGTCCATTTCCTATCGTTCATGACTAAAAACCATAGAAGCTTCACGGGGACAATGACTTGAGTAATTCAGTCATGGGGTTGTACGCTACACAAGGGTGGAACGAAGATCAACACTAAATGTTGAGTTAAACCTCGCTTACATCAAAGCTCCAATAATTGCAAGCTTTTTAACTCAAAAGTGTAATTATATTTCTCTATCCCAATGTAAAGGTATTTTTAATTGCCGACTCGCTTAATGTTTTGTTACAAATAGGGCAGGTTGTTAGACTTGAGGACACTATGCTCGGAGGTCTTGCTGGCCTGGCCAATCAATCTAGTAATGACTGGGGGGAGCGGATGCTAAATACCGTTGCAAGCCAGTCCATACGCCATCTCTTCTCAGAGAGCGGGTCTGTTGATGTCGAAATTCGATGTGAGCCTTCTAGTAAGCTACTTCAAGGCAGTATCGATAGCTTCAAAATGAAGGGACGAGATCTGGTTATTCGACGACAATTTAGGGTCGAAGAGATGTCGTTTGAAACAGATGCGGTTGCAGTTGATTCATCTGCTTTGCTGGGCGGAAAGCTCCGCCTAAAGCAACCCACCCAAGCAGTTGCAAAAGTGATATTGACTGAAGACGCGATTAACAAAGCCTTCGAGGCCGAATTGGTCAAGACACGGCTGACCCAGGTCGATTCAGAAGCCTTATTGAATTTGTCCGGTGGGGAGCCTGTGTCATTTCGGTCGGTTCGCGTCGATTTATTGCCGCAGAATGGGGTTCGAATAGCTGCAGTGACTGATTTACCGAACCAAGCCGATGTTCCAATTCAGATGACGGCAACCCTCGCTGTAGAGAAGCGACGGAGAGTGCTGTTTAAGGATCCACTTTTTGATGCAGAAGGGATTGACCCCGATAAGAAGGGGCTTTCGGAGATCCTGACCAAAACATTCGCAGATATTCTGAATGAGATGGTCGATCTGGATAGGTTCGACTTAGACGGCGTGATGATGCGAATTAATCGACTTGAAACCCAGGGCAAACAGCTGATATTCAGCGGATATGCTCAGATTGATCACTTTCCCAAGATGGGCTAAGTGAAGCTCATTCAATCGACATGAGCAGACCGATGACCCTCAGGGCTATCGGTCTGCTCATGTCGATTGGACTGATGCTTAATTCGGTAAAAGCGATCGTTGACAGCTTGGGCAAATGGCGTGGATCATCAGCTGACAATCGAGGAGGTGATAGCCTTCTTTTTCAGCCGTCCTGATTCCGGTCTTCAAAATTGAATCATTTTTGAATTCAATCGTCTTACCGCACCGTACGCAGACCAAATGATGGTGATGGTGCGGGTGAGGACGATTGAGTTCATAGTTTTTATGACCTTCTGCCAGCTCAAGCTCCCTGAGAATGCCCATTCGGGCCATCAGCTTGAGGTTTCGGTAAATCGTTGAAAGGCTGACTTTTTCACCCTCTTTCTCCAGTAACTCGCACAGTTCCTCAGCGTTGAGGTGCTTACCCTCTGGCAAGTTTTGAAAGAAAATCAAAATCTTCTCTCTCTGGGGGGTCATTCTCCATCCCCGTTCATGAAGTTCAGCCTTGAGAGAGCTTGGAGTGTACATGATTTCTTTTTCTCAATAACATGGGCTTAATGCAAGCATACAAGAAGAGTTCTTGTAGTTGCAACAAAGTTGTTTTACTGAGAATCAGTGTTAAGTAGCTACAGGGATTCGTCTTATTCTGACAATTGCTCTAATGCTCATCAGACCAGCATCATAGGTGATGAAACAACGCCAAAAATCTTCATCATTGGCCATCAATCGGGATAAAGATTTTTTTCGCGCGATCGCTTGCTTGACTCCGTGTACATTTGACGGGTTTAACGGAGATGCTAATGGTAGCCATGGCAACGCTTTCAATATGGCCAACATCTACAGACCGATACGGGAAATAAACGGTTAGCGTCTCGCCAGGATGCTAACCGTCAACGTCGTGTTTTGAATTGAGTAGGAAAGCTATAGTTAACTGTGTTAGGACTTGCATCGTTAAACATGTTCAGGACATCGTATGAAATGCATCAATCCTGTGTGTGATTGTTGATGTCGTCAGTTGATTGTTGATCTGGGTCGTCAAAAGAGGATGTGTTGTGAATTTTCAATCTGTTATTGAATCGCTAAATCGTTTCTGGAGCGATCGCGGTTGTTTGGTCGTCCAACCCTATGATGTCGAAAAAGGCGCTGGCACCAAAAGTCCTCATACCTTTTTGCGCGCCATTGGGCCGGAGCCTTGGGCTGTTGCCTATGCAGAACCCTGCCGCAGACCATCCGATGGCCGCTACGGAGAAAACCCAAATCGAGTCCAACATTACTATCAATATCAGGTCCTCATTAAGCCCTCACCTGACAACATCCAGGATGTTTATTTGGATTCACTGAAGGCATTGGGCATTAAGCCTGAGGACCACGATATTCGCTTTGTAGAAGACAACTGGGAAGATGCCGCTGTCGGGGCATGGGGCGTCGGCTGGGAAGTCTGGTTAGACGGCATGGAAGTCACTCAATTCACCTACTTTCAGCAGTGCGGTGGAATTGATTGCCGCCCAGTCTCCATTGAAATTACTTATGGATTGGAGCGATTGACCATGTACTTGCAGGATGTCGATTCAATCTTTGATATTCGGTGGAATGACACACTGACTTATGGAGATGTGTTTCTACAAAGTGAAATTGAGAATTCATCCTATAACTTTGAAGCCTCTGAACCTGAAACGCTTTTTACGCTATTTAAGATCTTTGAGCAAGAAGCCCAACGGCTGATGGATATGAAGCTGGTCATTCCCAGCTATGAACATGTGCTGAAATGCTCTCATACATTCAACTTGCTTGATGCTCGGGGAAGTATCTCAGTAACTGAACGTACACGCTACATTGCCCGCGTTCGTTCGTTAGCGAGACAAGTTGCTCAGCTTTATCTACAGCAACGTGAGGAAATGGGATTCCCTCTTCTCAAGAACGCCCCCACCCAAGAATCCCGCTCGTCCAATGCAGCTTAGGTGCAGTTCCTTCTCAATTCTGAAAGATGGTTAGCATGGTGAACTCTATTTTTTTGGCAACGCCTCCATCGACGACCAATCAGCATCCAGGAGATGATTTCCGAATCACGTTCGCACCTCTATCAATGGACGAGGCGTATCACGCTGCGGATGATCCGGCGAATGGTGCCATCGTGATCATGAGCGGTATGGTTCGAAATCAAACCGATGGACAATCTGTTGTCGCGCTGGAGTATCAGGCGTATGAACCGATGGCGATCGCCATCTTCAAGGGAATTGCTGTCCAAATTCGACAGCAATGGAGCGAAGTGACTCATGTTGCTATTCATCACCGCACAGGTAAACTCGCCATCGGAGAAATGAGTGTCCTCGTCGCAGTGGGTTGCCCACATCGGACAGAAGCGTTTGAAGCCTGCCAATTTGCTATCGACACGTTGAAGCATAATGCTCCCATTTGGAAGAAGGAGCACTGGGCAGATGGTTCATCAAGCTGGGTCAGCATTGGAGCTTGTGAAGACACGCACGAGTCGTGAAGCACGAGTTATGGACAACGAACAGGTAACAGCACCTGTTGAACACGCATATCCATAACAATCTTGTTACAATAGTTAACAATAGGATTCAGCGAGTGGATACACCCCGACCATAATGACAACGGCAGAAACTCAAAAATCAGCTCATTCAACCGAAGGCTTAGTCACCAGCTCCAAACCCGATTGGGCCATCAGGCTCCTCTACGATGGAGACTGTCCGCTCTGTCTACGAGAAGTCAATTTCCTTAAGAAGAAGGATGACGAACGAGGACTGATTGATTTTGTGGATATTTCTGATCCAGCCTACAACCCTGAAGACAACGCTGATATTGACTACGAGACAGCGATGGGCCGTATTCATGCCATTCGGGCAGATGGAACAGTCATCAAAAACGTTGAGGTGTTTCGTCAGACATATGAAGTCCTGGGAATGGGCTGGATTTATGCCGCAACGAAATGGCCAGTCATTGGGCCACTTGTCGATTGGCTATATGATGTTTGGGCCGATCGTCGCCTAGCACTAACAGGGCGCCCTTCTCTCAAGACCCTAATCGAGTCTCGAAATCAATGTGATGTGTCTGGCAGTGGCACCTGTCGTCTGTAGTGTTTCGCTGAGGTGTTGGCTTTACGGGCTAACGTCGATATTTCAATATGTTGCTGAAGCTAGCCTCTTGCGGCGGCTAGTAATAGGCAGGTTCACCACAACTCACGATTCATAACGTGTTGCAGCCCCGCTGTGTTGGGCATTGCATGATTCATTCTTCGCAATTATGAATGAGGCGTGGTCACTCTAGAGTGACCACGCCTCATTCATAGCCGAGCTTAAGGGAAAAGGGATGGACACACTAGCGCTGCTTTTGAAACCATTTGAAGCCGAACCATGCAACTGGAAGAAGGGCGATCGCCGAGGATGGTTCCGGTATAGGCTCCGGATCATTGGGAGAATCAGTTATTCCCCGGATGGGTAAATCATCTGATGAGTTTGCCAGGTCATAGCCAATTACATCAAACAAAATCAAATCAGTCTCACTGAATTGTAGGGTTTGCTCGGTATTCGGTGTTGGCTCAAATAACCCTAACGATACGTCACCAATCTCGTCTGCTTGCCAGCTACTGGCGCGATTTCCATCACCCTGACTAATTCCTGTTGAAAAGTTAGCTAGGGAGGTTTGTCCTCCATCGATTGAGAAATATTTGCGGACTTCAGCACCAGTCGCATCTGTGCGACCTGTTGTCCAGTCAATAACCCCCAATGCTGAACTTTCATCCGAGAAACGATACAGATCAGGTAAGCTCACAAACGGGAACATTCCATCCTCGAAGAATAGTTCCTCCTCTCCATCAATCAATGGACTATTGAGGTCAAGAACATCAATACCGCTGATGTTACCCAACGTAGCGCCAATTCCTTGTAAGGCAACGCCGACAAAGTCGTAGGTTAGTGGCTCGATGCCATCTGATACATCAAAATCCCAAGCAAAGTTGCTGTTAATCGTGATTGAGCCATCATTGCTTGGGGCCGTTAACTGTGAATTGCAGCCAGTACCTGTCGTCGGTAGCCCCAATGCTTTGGCGTTTGCTGTGGTAATACGAACCGAACGATTATTACAATCGCCATCATTATCGACGTATGGAATGCGGCTCCCTTCTCCATTTGGATTGTCTAACGTCCCATTAATTAGCTGATCAAAAGCAAGAGCTGAGCCCTGACCATTGGCGATCGCATTACTATTCTGTAAAGAATTAAAAGCTGTCGTGTCGTTAATGGAGTCAATATCATCCTCCAGTGCAACAAGCACATCTTGATAATCAACGTTGATGCGCTCGGGAGTAAAGCGTCCCAAAGAGGTTGTGTTAAAGGGTTGAAAGTCTACGGTTAGATCAACGGTGATATCGTCTGACAACAGCGAACTCCACACATCACCTGCTTCTTGAAATCCACCAATAACGTCAGTTGGCGTTTCCTCAGAGAATTCAAAGTTAAATTGAATCGCATTAGCGCGAGGTGTGCGAGTAAACGGAGAGCCGACAATAAGTAGGGCGATCGCCGAACACCTAAATAATAAGGATCGAGAGTACTGTGCCATACGATTGAAATTTTCCTTATACTGCCGCCCATACAAAAGTTGTCGACAAGTAATAACGTGTGTGAGCGCGTTTTCGATTTATGAGTTCATCTCGCTGGGTAGAAGACCATTGGCTAGCTAGCCAGCTCATACCAAATCCGCGAGTAAACCCGCTTTTATGGCAGAGAAATTACGCAACGTGGAGCTTTCTCAACTGTCGCGGTGAGTATTCAAATCTGGATTTGGAACAACAGACTGATGCATGCAAACAGAGGATTCGCTATGACAAAAACGCCCCTGCTGCTGTTGAAGAAAATAGACTTATCGTCGTCAGTATTTAGATGTTAAAAATCGAGATCTACACATCATCTTGAAGATGGTTGTAGATGCTGCACCCCAATGCAATCTAGAAACGTGCTGACCGGCCTTACTGATGAATCACAGCTTTTTACGATGCTGGGCCGAAATATGACTAGGCAACTGCCTATCCCCACACTTGTTTCCCAGACTAGCCAGCGGAAATTGAAGTTCCTGTTAGAATCACCGAGCCTTTATCAACTCTTTATACAGTGATGTTTCCAATTTACGCTGCTCTTACGTATTGACTTTTCAACAGCACTGATCGTTCCCATTAAAGGCATATACTCAGAGCCGTATAAGGGTGCCTCAAGGCAAACGTTTTTAAGAATATGAAAGGAGAAGCTTCACGTCGAGGAGGCAAAAATACTGAATGAATTCATAACAGCCTGCAACTGCGTCCTGTGTAGAGACGTTGGTATGGAACACTCAGCAGCAACCCATATCAGTATGCCTGGTTAGCTTGCCCAGCCCATGAACACTCAGCGTCACATCCAGAATTTATTATCCGGTGAGATTAAAATGTAATTTTTATTACATGCTTCATTGCGATCGCTCGCTAAAACAGTGGAACGCTTACGGAAATGCTAATGCCCACTAGAGAGCTATTGAAATCTAGAAAACTCTCCGATGAATCTCCAAATCGACTACCACCAAAAACAGAAATTGTTGTATCCCGTGATAAGTCATAGCTGAGCCCAACGGTGATCTGCTGAAAGAAGTCATTACGGTTTTGCGTCGTGAAATCAACTAAGGTCACTCGATATGATGCATCGGTTTCAAGCTTTGGAGTGATCTGGTAGTCCAGTGATGCTCTCAGTTGATTGATAACCCGATTTCGACTCACCGGATCTGCCAGACTATATTCCAGCTCATATTCTGTGTTGAGTGTCAGTCGAGAGGTAAGGCGATCGCGTCGTCCCACGGCTGTGTAAAAACTATGATCATTGAGAAAGCGATCGCCAGAGCGCCGATCGAAAAACTGAGCATTGTTCCAGCCGAGTTCAAGATAGGCGCGCCGAGTAAATGCATGGTAAACCCCTAAATTGAACTCAATGTCGTTGTAGTCTAAGTCAACCTCATCGGTATAGCGAACAAGGTCACCGCCCACCGATGACACCAGATAGGTTCGACTTCCAAGTGCAGGAAAGGCGCTCAACGATAAGCCAATCTGAGCAATACCATCGTCGATTGGGTCATCTGATACTGAAAGGATATTGTCAGTCCAAAAGAAGTTACTGAATGCCGTCAGGTAGACCGATGGTGAAGAATCATCAGACGGAGGTGGTAATTCTTGCGTTCGAATAACGCCCAGATCAGGATCTAAAATTTCGATTGAATTCACTGGTAATTCGAGCAACCGAAGAATTCCAAGTTCTGGGTCACTAATCGAGTCATCTTCAATGTTCTCAGGCTCTGAATCATTTTCGTCATCAGGTGGATCGGCTTGGGCTAAATCAGCTTCTAACCAATCAGCGTCCACTTTTATCGGCATCAATGATTTTCCGTTGTTAACGGACAGTGGTGCAGATAAGACAAATTTTGAATGCGCCAAATGATGACTATTCGCAGAGGCCAGCTTTGGGAACATCCAGTCAAAGCCTGGATATATCCATAAGTTGGCACCTATCACTAGCCATAGCACAGGACATTGCTGCCTTTTCATGCCATCCCAATCCAAACACTTACTTTCCCAGAAGGAGTGATATCAACTCCACAACTAACAACCAGATTTTGACTGCTGTGGAATTGTCGAATTGTGAGCATTCCACAAAATACATCGTTATGACGCATGCCAGCCAAGCATGGAGTTACATAATGCAGCGCCTTACAACACCTCTTTTGTTCTTAAAGGAATTGTTTACCGCCATAACTCTTGGGTTTTCAAAACTGGATGTAGACCTAAGAATTCACTCCCTTATCTGACCCCCACGATAGTAGCTCATAGAGAGGACAAATGTTTCGAGGCACCCCGAACAGGCGTCAATATCCGTCCGTCGTCGTACTGTTTCAGTAGAGCAATAAGTAGTAGCCAGTACCCATTAAAACGCTCTAGGTAAAGAGACCCTTCATAAATCCTCATCAGCTTTTAGACGATTGAACTTAAGGGTGCTGGACGACTCACCTGTTCCTTTTAGTACAAATTGATATGAAGTCTCGCCAACTTATATGAATTTGCGGTAAATTATTCACGCGTGTGTGTGTTGATTTTTGTTCAGAGATATTGAGCTGTGTAGAAGGCAACGATTAGTATCAAAGCCTTTTGGGTGCTGTCGATAGTGAAGCGTAATGCTTTGTCAATGAGCTGGCTAGAGTATCAGCTGTTGTTTAGAAATCCTTGAATTAGACATCCCAAATAGATAGCTGAGAGTGACCCTACGCTCGTTCAGCGCCGAGTCGTTGTTTTTTGTAAGCATCGACTGTGCATTGTATTTGTCTTCGATTCGTTTTGATGAATGTGGATCTACAACTATGCCCCGCACCCTTCTACTGCTCTGCACGCTTCTGATCTGTGGACTTGGCTCCCAGCTTTCGATTCGTTCAGCTTCTGCAAGAACAACGCTGACGAATGCCATTGTTGAGCTGATTAGAAATGAAGTTGAGCTGAGACCCCAAGGAGAATCGGCACGTCCAGCAGCTATTGAAGACGAGATGTTTCCTGGAGATGCTCTCGCGACAGCCCGAGAATCATTTGCAGAGCTTTCTTTCAATGATGGTTCTCTCGCTAGGCTTGGAGAGAGTGTATTGTTCCGTTTTGTACCACACACAAGAACGTTTCGGCTCGACAATGGAACAGTCCTGCTACTCATTCCCCCCGGTCGAGGAAGAACAAATTTAAGAACCCCGAATGCAACAGCTGGCATTCGAGGGTCCGCACTTTTCGTTCGCTATATTGAGGCGACAAACACAACCCTTGTTGGGGCATTAACCGACAGCGGCATCCAAGTTTATAACGAAGATGAAACGGAACGCTACGAGCTGTCACCTGGAGAAATGGCTGTCGTGGTTGACGATCGCATTCAGCGGGTCTATCAGTTTGATTTAGACCGGTTCTATGAAACGAGTCAATTGACTGCTGGATTGGGGCTCCAATCAACTGATTATTATGCCAATCGAGGCCAGATTGAGACGACTCCCGAACCAGAAGGGTTAACGCTGGTTCGAGCTGAAACCCTCACAGCGCTTGAGAATTATGAGTTTGATGAGTCTCGTGGTGATGTTGCCGAAACGCCTGCATTTATGCGAATGACGGCAACGACGAACGATCTACGTGACGCTGGTCTTCAAGATGACTCATCGTCACAGCCATCTGTTACGAACCGAACCGACGAGCAGTTTGAGGACGTCTTAGACACAACAGAGATCCAGAACGACTTCACTGACGCTCCATTTTCTGAAGATCTAGACCGTTCTTCACCTTCAGTTGATCGACGCCCTGATTCTGGAGGACGTCGACCCAATCCTGGAAATGACTCTGGCCGAGGCGATCGCAATCCATCTAGTCCAGGGCAGCCTTCTAGGCCCGATAATCGCCCAACTCCCGATACGGATGATCGTCAATCTCCAGACCCGGATGATCGTCAGCCCCCCGATAATCGACAGCCGCAACCTAACGAACCGGAACCTAGAGACCAAAATCGCCCAGATGATGATGCTCGGGATATCGAAGATCGGGATGACGATGATAGAGGTGACCGAGGTCCTCAAGACGTGGATGACATTGACGTAGAAGCTGGTGAAGGCTAGCTCGATAATTTATTTTCCCAATTTTTCCATTACAGAGAAGCCGCACCGCTCTTACAGGGCCCCACATCGACAAGAGAGCTATTCACATGCTTAATCGAGCCGTCTTCTGCGATAACGACAGCTCCCTGCTGATAAACCCAACGCACAGAGCTATTTTTGTGAACAAGCCTAAACTCTAGGGCGTAGGGCGTCCGTTTTTGAACGGCGTGCATAATGCGCTGTTTGACCGCTTCACGGTCAACCGGATGAATCAATTCTGTCCAACATCGTCTCTGTTGAACAAACCGATCAGGCGGAAATCCGACCAGATCTTGAATGGTATTGCTGATATAAATCGTCTTCCACGTCTCGCTAATCGTATATTGATGAATCACAACCGGCAGGTTGTAAATCATGGCATCAATTTCAGCTTTTTGAGACTCAGTGTGTTGATTAATCGATGCCCCACCCGAAACAGCAGTGCCGCTGTTTCCCTTGTTCTCGTCTATTCTCGAATTTGTATTCTTAGCCTCAAGACGACGCTGAAGGTCTCTGATTTTCAATTGGTAGTGGACTCGAGCCAGTACCTCTTCCGTTTGAAAAGGTTTTGTCACATAGTCAGCTCCACCCAATTTAAATGCTTTGACTTTGTCTAGGGCATCATCGCTCGCACTCATGAACAGCACAGGCGTATCTTGGAGCCTGGGCATTAATTTGAGCCGTTGACAAATCTCATACCCATCCATTCCTGGCATTCTGACATCCAGTAGGATCAAATCAGGTAGCATTTCCTGGGCTGACTTAAGAGCAATAGGACCACTCGTCGCATAGCGAACGTCATAATCGTGAGTCTTTAGAACCTTTTCTAATGGCACGAGACTGTCGGGCGCATCATCAACAAGTAAAACTTTCCCTTTAGAGTTACTTGGTTTTAAAGAGAAGCCAAGTAACCACAACAGTCTCCGTTCAACGTCTGCTAGTTCTTTGTCGTGGGCACTCTCTTGATCACTCAACCCCCGGTGAAAGGTCACTAATCGTTCTAACTCGAAAATGGTTGCGTTAATTTCTTTTGGGTCGTGATAAAGATTCGAAATAACCGTATTCAAGTCTCCCGTTGGATCAACGTTTACACCATTGTTTTTGGAAGCCACAGGCTGTAGTTGATCCAAATTTTGCCGTAATAATCTCCTAATGTAATAGGCAGTAGTGGGAGATAGTGTCATCGAATGTTCCAAGTAATAACGTGCTCAGAAGCAGAACACATGTGAATGTAAGAAAAAGCCTTTAGTTGAACACAGAGCGAATTAAGCTGCATCAAAATTGTTGATACTGATTTATGCACAGTGTTAAGACATCTAACGGGACAATCTTCTTCGCAATGCGCCAAAAAAAGTCAATCTGAATGGTGTGAAGCTAAAAAAACAATTTTGAACTGTAGGTCATTAAATACACTTTCTTCCAGTTAACTCGTTTGTTTGCTGGGTTGTGCCCTAACGATGGAAGTAGATTGATACGCATCCCATGTGAATTAGCTGCTTGATAACCGACTTAGAACAAAAATGTGGTTCTTCCTTACGGAATCATCACATGACCGACTGGCTTCAAAGACGAGAAGAAGCCAGATGTTGAGCAATTGTTTGACGGAGCTGATCAACTCGAAAAGGCTTATGAATGATCGCATCGCATCCCGCTTCGATAATGCGACTCTCTTCTTCTTCGAATGCATTCGCGGTAATCGCAAGAATCTTCGTTGACTGAAATGGGAATTCTGCCTCACTACAATTAGACTGGTTCGCTTGGAGCTCTTTCTCGAAGCTACGAATTTGTCTAGTCGCCACATACCCATTCATCACCGGCATTCTCATGTCCATCAAAATTAGATGAGGCTTCCATGCTTGCCAGAGTTTGACTGCTTCTTCTCCATTAGACACACCCTGGAGGTCGTAATCTAATCCTCTCAGGAGACGGATAATCAGCATCCGATTGTTATTCTCGTCATCTACAAGCAGAATGCGATATCTAGAAGCATCTGTGTCCATGGTTAGCTAAGTAAGAGTCTCTGAAATGTAGATACACCAGTTATTACAGAACTAGAAAATATACATGAATCGGTAGCGCACTCAAAACAATAAAATTTGCATTGCTTGAGGGGAACATTGTGAGTCTGGTCACAAGAGCGATCGCGATCGCCTATTCGAAGTATCATCAGCACGTCTCAACATCCACGCTGGCACCCTTTTTTCCTACTGTGCTGATATCAGGCAAACCTCAACACTAAAACTAAACCAGACGTACATCCCATCTCAAATAGGCATACCTTTTATCCCAGAAGAGATGTCACTATGGATGCATCAGATGAACCTCAAGCCATTGCGGACTTTTGACTTTCTAACATATCCCAAGTTTTCAGCTGTATAAGGACGCACTATCATCGCATACAGCTCATTCAAACCATTGATTGCAAGTCCCTCCCTTACCAGTCTGGCATATCCTTTAGCAGCTTACTCAGTATTCCCTTCAATAGGCATGAATTCACAGCACCCTATGGCTGCGATTTGTGCAGCACAAACAAAAATCAGTTGAGCTGCGTTGCACACGCCTCAGCAGAGCCTTAAACCAACTTTTCTACAACAGTAAACTGAATGCCTAGTGAGCAATAACATTCTCACTTGAATCTGTTTTGTGATGCGTTGCTAGCCGATCAAGAAGCGTTGCGCTAGCTTCATTAAGGCCAATCAGTTCTGCTGTTACGCCTCGTTTTCTGAAGCGAAACACGACTTTATCAATCGAGTCAACGGCAGATTGATCCCAAAGGTGCGCATGGGTCAAGTCAATAATGACGCGCTCGAGCTTTTCACGAAAGTCAAATGACGCAATGAGTGTTTCAACAGAGACGAAGAAAATTTGACCAGCAATGAAATAGGTACGCTGTGTTCCTTCTGAATTTAGTTCTGAATCTGCTGTCACTAACCTTGCAATCTTGCGGCTAAAGAAAATAGCACTGAGCGCGACGCCAACAATAACACCGATGGCAAGGTTATGGGTGAGTAACGTAATCGCAACTGTGGTGATCATCACTGCTGTCTCACTCTTAGGAATACGTCGAATATTCTTCAGAGACGTCCAGCTAAAGGTGCTGAACGACACCATGAACATGACGGCCACCAGTGCAGCCATCGGAATACGAGCGACCCAATCTCCCAAAACGATGATAAACAGCAGTAGAAACAGCCCCGAACTCAGGGTCGATAAGCGAGTGCGTCCGCCAGAACGGTAATTGATCACCGATTGACCAATCATGGCGCAGCCGGCCATTCCTCCAAAAAATCCTGCCACAATGTTTGAGATCCCTTGACCAATGGCCTCTTGGTTTTTATTGCTGGGAGTATCTGTTAAATCATCTAACACGTTGGCTGTTAGAAATGATTCAAGTAAGCCAACGAAAGAAAGTGCTAATGCGGTCGGCAGAATGATCTCCAGGGTTTCAAAATTCAATGGCACTAGCGGCCAAGCCA
>JBCBLF010000063.1:11283-21773 GCA_038520475.1 Cyanobacteria bacterium J06627_8 | reverse complement strand
AACTGCTGACTCACTTAATCATTTCTCAAATGCCTATAATTCTCGGGAGCGGAATTAAGCTTTTCGCTGAGCTGGAAGAACCGATCAAAGTAAGAAGGCAACGTGTGCATGAGCCTAAATTAGGATTTTCACAGCTTGAATTCGAAATTGAATACGCATAACACCCGTAGACATCTGGATACATGACTGACGATACTCACGCACATAGGTGTTATTTCAAGAGTATTTAAGGTTTATCTGCCAATTCAGCAACGCCCAATCAGGTTGTGTATGAGTCGAGCGTATATGCGCTGAGGTGATACCAATCGATTTCTAGAAGCAGAAATTCGTGATAGGGGTGTACGAGATAGTTCTCGGTATAAGATAATGTCAATTAGAGCAGGGAAGTTCAGTATTTACCTTAATAACTAAACCAGTAGTTTTAATGCAATGACGCCGTTTGTACCGCGTATTTTGATTGCTGAAGATGAACAACGGATTGTTTCGTTTCTTGAGAAAGGCTTGAGACAGCAAGGATATGAGACCGTTTCAACTGGGCAGGGCGATCGCACTATTCAGCTGATTCTCGAAAATGGGTTTGATCTGGTGTTGCTCGATTTGGGGTTGCCTGTCAAAAGTGGATGGGCGGTTTTGAATGAAATCGAAGAAGCTGATCGTTCAATTCCAGTTATCATCATCACGGCTCAAGAAGGGGTGGGCGATCGCCTGAATGATGTATCGACGAATATCTCAAGTTATTTGGTTAAGCCATTTCGGTTCAGTGTATTGCTGGACGCAATCAGAGAATGCTTTGCGTCAGATGAGTTAGGCGAGTCAGATGACTCATATGACTCGATTTGATATGAGACTCGTTACCAAGTCCGTTGCTTTATGGGTCTAAGAGTAAGGATTTGAGGAACGTATTCATAGTGCTTGCCCATTACAGTCGTCGCCAGTTTCGTTAGGATAAGACGGCGAGCCATTTGGCTCTGCGCTTAGGACTCGAATGATACTCGGTCTACTAGCTTAAATGGCTAAATCGATCGCATTCGATATCCCATCCCTCGGATTGTTTCGATGATGTCGGTGCCCATCTTTTTTCGGAGATAGCCAACGTAGACATCAACGATATTCGAGCCTGGCTCATAATCATATCCCCACACCTGATCAAGCAGTTGTTCGCGGCTCAAGACTTGGTTGGGATGACGCATGAATGTTTCTGCAAGTGTGAATTCGCGGGCGGAAAGTTCTAGCTGTTTCCCATCCACTTTGATGCAGCGGGTCCTCAGATCGAGTACAACGTTATGCATTTGTAGGGTCATCGTGCAAGTTGCCTGTGGAACCGCAATGGGGCGTAACCGAGCTTTAACGCGAACGAGTAGTTCTTCAAATCGGAATGGCTTGGTCATGTAGTCATCAGCCCCAATTTCAAAGCCTGTGACTTTATCTTGAATATCGTCTCTCGCAGTCAAAATGATGACAGGTGCCGAAAATCCCTGTCCCCGCAGCTCCTCTAACAGACATAGGCCATCTTTCCCTGGCAATCCCAGATCGAGAATGACGATGTCAACGGGGTAGTCGAGGGCGATCGCCAGTGCGTCTCCAGGATTGGAGGCAACAATAGGCGAATAGCCTTCTGCCCGGAACCCTTTTTCAACGAAGGACGCAATGCGAGATTCATCTTCGACGATTAAGATCTGAGTCATGATGCATTATCCTCCTGCTATCAGCCCAATGGAAAAATAAGGGTAAAGGTTGAGCCAACGCCTGGTTTGCTGACAAGCTCAATGTGTCCTCGATGGGCTTCGACAATTGCTTTGACGATGGCAAGTCCAAGGCCTGCGCCTTCGGATCGTCGATAGCTATTGCTTGTACGAGAAAAGCGTTCAAAAATTCGGGCTTGATCGTGAGGCGCAATGCCCTCTCCTGTATCCCGGACTGAAAATCTGACAGTCCCGTTGATGACCTTAGAGCACAGCTCAATCGTATCGGTTTCTTGAGTATGTTGAATGGCGTTTGTAATCAAATTGAGTAAGGCACCCGTAATGCGTTGGCGATCGCCCACCATTTTGCCGTGTCCGTGGGTGTTGATCGTCCAGTCACGGGATGTCATCGCGATTGCCTTATTTCCAATTTCATCGGTCAAGTCCGCGACATCAATGGTCTCAAGCCGAAGGAAATCGGGTCGCTCTGATTTAGTCAATAGGAGAAGATCATTCACAAATCGCGACATGCGATCCAATTCATCCATCACGAGCCCGAGCGTTTCTTGCTGTTCGATCGGATCAGTCCCCATCAGCTCCAGATGTCCCTGAATAATCGTGATAGGCGTACGTAGTTCATGGCTGGCATCGTTGATGAAATTACGCTGGCTTTCAAAGGCATTTTGAAGGCGATTCATCATGTCGTTGAATGTGAAAGATAAATCAGCTAATTCGCCTTTTCCATTCACATCTAAGCGTTCAGATAAGTTTTCTTCGCTGATTGATCGGGCTGCGGTAGCAAGGGAACGTACTGGGGCAAAGAGCTGACGACTGCACAACCACGCCAATAAAAAAGAGGCCAAGACAACACCGATAGCTACTTGAGAAAACACGTAAACGCCAGCCAAGGCTTCCTCTCGTTCCCCTGATGTAAAGTGAGTCGCAATTAAAAGTCCTTGCCGCTCATCATCAATATGGAGAGCGATGATTTTGTAGAGAATAGACCCGACGCCTGGATCAGGGGCGGGATACTCGCCACGGGCAATCACAAAGGCGTCGCTATCAGCTGGTTCAGCGGCTGCAAGCGTTAACCATTCGTTCATCAACTCAGAGTCTGGACTAATAGACTCTGGTAGTCCAGGCGGGTTAGCGCGATAAAATTTGTTGTCAACATAGAATGCGTGAAAATTATCATCCTCGGGGGGACCTTGACGAATAAATTCATTCACAAATTCTTTTAAGTTCTTGTCTGTCTCACCAGTCGTTGAGACCCATTCCAGATAATCTTCCTTGAAGTCATGGGTCTCTTCAACCAGGTCTTTTCGAACGCGGACCCCAATTTGCCTAAATAACAAGTGTTGAAAAATGGGGGTGGCAATCGCCGTTACGCTTAACATCGTTAGAAGGTAGAGAAACAAGACGCGAGTGCGTGTTTCTCTAAACAATCTCTGCCAACGATTAGACGCTTGAGGGGTTTTGTTAAGCAGTGATGACGATGATTTGAGCAGCAAACGTGTAGCTTTCACGGCACCATTGATTTCCTTTCAAGATGGGCAATCAAAACATACCAGTTGGACCAAGAGGCAAATGCTGACTGGAGTTGGGGCCTTTTAGTGTGGATACAAACGACTTGTGACAAGATCGGTTTGTGTCCCTCATCTTTGAGTATGATGTTGCGAACGTTGATAGCTTGCATCTGCCGACGCCGACATTAGTATTATGTGACTCAAATCATTTCAGTTTAATCACTAGGACGATTCCCCAGCTGTCACGTTCTGGAGTTTAATAATGTTGAGCGATGGACAGCGCAGTGCGCATGGATTAAGAAGGATGTTGTAGGCCACAATACCCTTTGTGTATTTAACTCAGTTGACTACTGCTATAAGACTATTACTATAAGCTTGATACTATTCATCTTATAACTTTCATCAATGATTTTTTATAGAGTGCGATTAAAGATTTGGTGTTGCTAGTTTAAGGAATGACAGTTGATATAAGGGTTTTACTCCATTCCATCACGCAAGCGCATCGCTATATCGGCTCATATTCGAAGACTTGAGAGAAAATTTGCTCGCTGTAGGCCAGATGGCCCAATGATGATGATACAGATTTATGAGTGAATTCTCATGAACAAGTTCTCATGATGACCTCACGTTCATCTTACAGACATAAGACAAGCTAATACCAATGGCTCACATGATGAGTTCAATTGTGTTCCTAATTGGTTGATGCGGCCTCTTCTGAAATCTGAAACTTAAGGACTGGAGGTAAGAATCTGTGAATGTCTGTGTAATTGGAACTGGATACGTTGGACTTGTAACAGGAGTTTGCCTTGCACAGTTAGGACATGATGTTGTCTGTGTGGATAATAATGCAGATAAAGTGGCTCAGTTAATGGATGGGCGATCGCCGATTTATGAGCCTGGGCTTGAGCCCCTGATGCAATCTGCGATGGAAGCTGGCAACTTGCACTTCACCACTGATTTAGCTGCCGGCGTTACCCATGGAGTAGTTTTGTTTATTGCTGTTGGAACACCGCCATTGCCAACGGGTGAGAGCGATACTCAATACGTTGAAGCCGTTGCCCGTGGCATTGGCCATTATCTTATTCAAAGTGAGTCATCGACTTATAAGGTCATCGTTAATAAGTCAACGGTGCCCATTGGTTCAGGCAACTGGGTTCGCCAAATTATCTTAGATGAGGTGAGTGGGTTGTCTAGTGTCAATGACGTATCGTCCGCACCAGCCATCGATTTTGATGTTGTGAGTAATCCTGAGTTTTTACGGGAAGGAACGGCGGTGTATGACACGTTTAATCCCGATCGGATTGTATTAGGTAGCGAGTGTGAACGCGCCGTTGCGGTCATGCAAGACTTGTATGCCCCTTTGGTTAATCGAACGCATCCCCACACGGACAAGGCCCTACCCCCCGTGCCTGTGGTGACCACTGATCTGCCATCGGCTGAAATGATCAAGTACGCCGCGAATGCATTTCTTGCCACTAAAATCAGCTTTATCAATGAAGTTGCGAACATTTGCGATCGCGTTGGTGCAGATGTTAAGAAGGTCGCCATTGGAATGGGACTGGATTCACGCATTGGTCACAAGTTCTTGCAGGCTGGCATTGGCTGGGGAGGATCGTGTTTCCCAAAAGACGTGTCTGCACTCATCCATACAGCAAAAGACTATGGCTATGACGCTCCAGTATTAACGGCTGCAGTGCAAACGAATCATCATCAGCGACGGTTGGCGCTCGAAAAGCTCTGTCAGGTTCTCAAAATTCTTAAAGGTAAAACGATTGGACTCTTGGGCTTGACCTTCAAACCCAACACCGATGATATGCGAGATGCTCCAGCACTTGACCTGATTCACGAGCTACATCGGCTGGGAGCTAAGATTCATGCGTTTGACCCTATTATTCAGCCTGGCACAGCTCATGATGGACTTGCCCCTGTCACTCTGATGGAATCTCCTGAAGCGATGGCAGTCGGATGTGATGCACTCGTTCTCGTTACTGATTGGCCTGAATTCCAGACTTTGAATTACGCACAGCTTGTTTCTACAATGCGCACCCCACTGATGATTGACGGGCGCAACTGCTTGAATGCAACGGTCCTGACAAATGCAGGATTCTATTACATTGGCATCGGGCGACCTGCGGCTAATCCTCAAGCGTCATCCATGACGGTGAGGTCCAGTCATTCCTCTAATGGTCATCTCTTATCTGAGGTTGCTTAGACAACCATGAAACATTGGTACTGAATGCCTGGTGCAGATACTCCTCACGTCCATGGAGAGAACGACGATGAAATTAATGGTCTATTCCCATGACGCCTTTGGATTGGGTAATATCCGACGGATGTTAGCGATTTGTGAATACTTGCTGGAGACGATTCCAGCCCTTTCGATCTTGGTTCTTTCTGGTTCTCCTGCGCTGCATAGTCTCCGTCTTCCATTTGGTTTAGATTACATAAAGCTACCTTGCTTAAGCCGTGACCAGGCCGGAGATGTTGGGGTTACGTTTCTAGACACACCTGTTGAGGAAACCGTTAACTTGCGGGCTGAGCTGATTTTGTCAGCCACCCAAAACTTTAAGCCAGACATCTTTTTAGTAGATAAGAAGCCTGACGGTTTACTCCATGAGTTAAAGCCAACGTTGGCATTTTTGGAGAAGGCGTCTGCGTCTCGCATTGGACCGCCCACTGAACTGGTCCTGCTGCTTCGCGACATCCTAGATTCACCGGAAGCCACGCGTCGACAATGGAGTCGTCATGACTATTTTGACGTTGTTGAGCGGTTCTATTCTCAGATTTGGGTGGTTGGCAGTCCTGATATTTTTGATGTTCCTAAGGAGTATGGCTTTCCAGAGGCGATCGCTGAAAAAGTTCGGTTTTGCGGGTACATTCGGCGGTCCTTGCGCCACCCGTCTCGTGAACGTGTGAGGCGTGAGTTGCATGTTGAGGCAAATGAATCCTTGATTTTGGTTACACCGGGTGGCGGAGCTGACGGCGATCGCTTGGTGATGACCTATCTCGACATGATGGCCCAGCCCTTTAAAATATCCCATAATCCAGCAGTTAAAACACTGATCGTTTGTGGGTATGAAATGCCATCCGAGCAACGGAGGCGAGTGCATCAGTTGGCCGTCGAACAGGCTCAGATAGAAGTCATTGACTTCAGTGACGACATGCTGAGCCTCATGGATGCATCAGATTTGGTGGTGTCGATGGGAGGCTACAACACCATTTGTGAAATTTTGTCTCTGCAAAAGCGTGCAATTGTTGTTCCTCGCGTTCACCCGGTCCAGGAGCAGTGGATTCGGGCAGAGCGCATGGCACAGCGGCATCTACTTCATCGGTTGCATCCGTTTGATTTGTCGAGCGAGATGCTTGCTTCTGCGATTCAGCAACGGTTAGATGTTCCCCTTGTCTCGACGCCTTTTTCCTCCAACTCCGAGTCCTCGTCCGTTCTCTTGGATATGGATGCTCTGCCTCGTATCAGTCAGATGATTGCTGCAAAGCAGTCTGGTTTTGTTCCGCCATATTCTGGTTCTTCTGGTTGTCTTACTCAAATATCTCCATGTCTAGCGATCGCAAGCCCCTAATCGGATATGTTCTCAAGCGGTTTCCTAAGCTCTCTGAAACGTTTATTCTGAATGAAATTTTGGAACTTGAACGGCAAGGGCTTAACCTGCATATTTTCTCGTTGCGGCCTCCCCAAGATTCGGTCCATCATCCTGCGGTTCAACAGGTCAAGGCTCCGGTGACCTATGTCCCATCTCTGTTGCCCGATGCCGACGAACAGCAAGAGGATGCCGCACTTGAAGCCCATCAAGCCTTTGAACGCGAAAACCCCGAGCGACTTGAATCAGCGATGGAGTTTTATACTCGCTGTCCCGAAGATAAGGACCCTAATGAGCTGCTACAAGCGTGTTATCTCGCACGCGACATTCAGCGTCTCGGCATCGAGCATGTGCATGTGCACTTTGCCAATGTCCCAACGGCAACGGTAGAGCTTGTGCAGAAGCTGTGTAATGTGTCCTACAGCATGACGGCTCATGCCAAAGATATTTACCTGACGCCACCAGATGTCTTAGACCGTCGAATGACAGCCGCTGATTTCGTACTTACCTGCACGGATTTCAATCGACGCCATCTAAGCCAGATTTCTAAGAGCACCACTCCCATTCATTTGTCGTATCACGGCATTGATTTGACCCAATTCACCTTGGAGTCTGTCGAGTCCACGATTGCGCAAGCGGGAGTTTATTTTCAGAATCCGCACCGAACGGTTCGACTTCTGTCTGTCGGACGATTCTGTGAAAAGAAGGGATTTTATTATCTGCTGAACGCCTGTTGTTTTTTGAAGGCAAAGAAGCTGCCTTTTACGTGCACCCTGGTTGGGTATGGGCCAATGCAGGAGCAGCTTGAGCAATTGATCGATGATTATCAGCTTGCAGATGTGGTAACGTTAGCCGGAAAACTGACGCACGATCAGGTGATTGAGCAGTATCGTCGGGCAGACATTATGGTGCTGCCTTGTGTGGTCACAACGGACGGCGATCGCGATGGCATCCCAAATGTGTTGCTCGAAGCCATGGCGATGGGACTACCTGTCGTGTCCACTAATATTTCGGGTATCGGAGAGTTAATTCAAAGCGGACGTAACGGTTTGCTAGTTCCCCAGCGTAATGTGGAGGATTTGGCGATCGCCCTCGAACGCCTCATCCACGATCCATCACTGCGAAAACGCTTGGGCAATGCCGGACAGCGGACGGTTCATCAACAGTTCACCCTTGAACAGAACGTTGGTGACGTTAAGGGCTTACTTCTAAGCGCGTTGAAAACATCTCGTGAATCGTGCTCTCCGACCCCGACTGCTCGGTCAGCTCCGCGATTTTCACCGTACAAATTTCAAATTATTCATAACATCAACTCAATGAAGGATGCCACGATATGAAACGTCTCATGTTTTACTGCCAGCACATTCTTGGCATTGGTCATCTGGTTCGCAGTATCGAAATTGTAAAAGGACTCCTTCCAGAGTTTGAGGTGTGTTTTATCAACGGGGGAGAGGTTATTGATGGCTATCCCTTTCCTGACAACATCGAAGTGGTGAACATTCTTCCCCTTAAAACAGATGCAGAGTTTTCATCGCTCCAAACGCCTGTCGGTTTTGACAGTGTGGAGTCTGCTCTAGAGTTTCGACGCGATCACCTCCTTGAGGTGTGCGATCGCTTTCAACCTGATGTGTTGATGGTGGAGCTGTTTCCGTTTGGACGCCGTAAGTTCTCATCGGAGTTGATTCCGCTAATCGAACGGGCGCGATCGCTAGGGACAAAGATTGTTTGTAGCCTGCGCGATATTGTGGTGACGAAGCAAGACCAAGAGCGCCACGAAGCGAAAGTCTGCAAGCTCATGAATCGCTATTTCGATCTGCTGCTCGTGCATGGTGATCCGGCATTTATGCCACTAGAGCGTAGCTTTTCTCGCGTATCTGATTTGGCGTGTCCATTGCACTATACCGGTTATGTGGTTCAAGAACGAGCACAGGCCGCTGACGATCCATTGTCTCCAGCGGTACCTCAACCCCTGATTCTAGTAAGTGTTGGAGGTGGACGATTTGGACATGATCTGTTGGATTGTGTTGCCCAAGCCAGCCAATATCTAGAGAATCGTTTGCCTCACCATATCCAAATGTTTACGGGGCCATTCTCTCCTGATGCGGTCTATGAACGGATGCAGGCGATCGCCAAGCAACGGACAAACTTAACGGTGCAGCGATATACGTCCAGCCTCTTAACCTATATGCAACAGGCTGATTTATCCGTCAGCATGGCAGGCTACAACACCACGATGAATGTGTTGACGACGGGGGTGCGATCGCTGCTACTTCCGTTTACCGGCAACGATGATCAAGAGCAGACCCTCCGCTCAGAGCGACTGGAAGAGTTGGGCGTCGTGTCGGTGATTCGACCATCTGATTTAGACCCTGAGCGATTTGCCCAGCGGATCATCAACTATCTTCATCAGGCTCCATCTTCTCTGTCATTTGATCTGGAAGGTGTAACAAAGACAGCATCACTGGTTCGTGACCTTTGCCATGCTCAGTCGTTGCAACCGGCCTAAAAGTCACAGCTCGAAGACTCGATACCAGCCGTCAGCTTTCAATCGATTTCAACTGCATTTCACCCATAACGAATACGGTTGGGCTTATCCATTTGGACCCATTGGGCCGCCTGTACCGACGCGATTTTATCCTAGGAGTTAAGACATGAATCCGTTTCGCATTTGCATTACAACGCTTGAATACCCTCCTGATGTGGGAGGAGTGGGCACGTCGGTTTATCGTATTGCTCACATGCTAAAGCAGTCAGGTTACGACGTTCATGTGGCTGTGTTTCACTCTAAGCATCGCAAAGACACCGATGCTTATACACGCACAGGGTATCGAACCATCGATGATGAGGGCATTACGGTCCATCGGATTCGCTCGGCGGTGCGGTCAGAAACGCTGGCGGTACAAGACTACCTGAGTGAAGTCTATGCCCAGGTCCGATCGCTTCATCTGCGCTATCAATTTGATGCCTTTCACGCTTTTTTCTTGAATGAGACTGGATTCCTCACGACCCTCTTAGCACGAGAATATGGAGTTCCAGTCATCAACAGCATTCGAGGGAATGATTTGCACAAGCACATCTTTAATCCCAAACAACATGGACAAATTGCCTGGACTCTAGAGCATTCTGACTGGGTGACGTCTGTGAGCCAAGATTTGCAGCGACGGGCAGCGGTTCTCGTTCCTGGGCTTGAGCGCAAATCATCTGCCTTCTGGAATTCGATTGTTCCAATTTCCTTTGAGGAAATGCCCGTTCCTCCAATGATTCAAACCCTTCGTCATCAGGCAGATACGGGATTACTGGTTGGCTCTCTTGGGCGATTTCGCGATAAAAAAGGGATTGATTTTTTGATTGATGCCTGTGCATCCGTTCAAAAGAAGATGAATATCACCCTTTTACTCATTGGTGATTTTGTCGAAAAAGAGCAGGACTATTGGCATGATTTAATTCAGAAGCATGCATTTAAAGACCGGATTCATGTGACCGGGATTTTACCCCGTGATGAGGCGCTAACCTTTTTACCTTATCTTGATGTCTTTGCCATTCCCTCCATTCATGATGGATGCCCAAATGCCATGTTAGAGGCCATGATGGCTGGATGTCCTGTGATTGGAACGGATGTTGACGCCATTGGCGAAATTCTAACTCATGGTGACAATGCCTTGGTTGTGCCACCCAGTTCGAGTCAG
>JBCBLF010000063.1:0-11186 GCA_038520475.1 Cyanobacteria bacterium J06627_8 | reverse complement strand
AGGCGATCGCCCATGCGATTGACCAACTGGCCAACCATCCGGAACAGCGCCAGCTGCTGGGGCAGCGAGCACAAGCTCGTGTGTTAGAGGTCCTATCGCCTGCCGTCGAACAAGACAATTGGGTTCGTGTTTACACACACGTTTTAGGGGCTGCCCCATCCACACTTCGCCCGCTATCTGAATCCGTTGTTCAGAAAATTGCCTAGTCTGCGGGTGTCATTGATGTGAGAAATGACCATTGTTATGGGGTTCGAACCCATACGAATAATGATTCCGAATTTAAGCAATGTAGTTTTTGAATGTATTAATAAGGAGTTGCTATGAACGTATCTGTCAATTCGTATTTGACTCCCGATGCTGGTGATCGATTGGATTCACCGAAGGTCACCATCGTTGTCTCTCCCAGAGAGCGATTTAGCTACGCTCGTGAGTCCCTAGAGAGCATTTATGCCCACACCTCCGTTCCGTTCCATCTGATTTATGTTGATGGGGGATCGCCTCAATCTGTTCAAGCTTATCTGGAGACGCAATCGAAAGAGCGCGGATTTCAGCTGATTCGCACAGACTATTATCTTGCGCCAAATCAGGCTCGTAATTTGGGACTCAGCTACGTCAAAACGCCATATGTCCTGTTTATTGATAATGATGTGGCAGTTACTCCGGGGTGGTGCGATCGCCTACTGCAATGTGCGGAAGAAACGAATGCCACTGTGGTGTGTCCGTTGACGTGCATCGGGAAGCCCCTTCATCAAACGATTCACTTGGCAGGGGGTGAGGCTCGGCTGGTGCTAGAAATCATTGGAGACCAGTCTCGGTATAAAGTTCACGAAAAGCATTACTTTGTGAATCGTCAGGTTGCAGAAGTTAAAGATAAACTACACCGTCGGCAGTGTGAATTTGCTGAGTTTCACTGTATGTTCGTCCGCACAGATATTTTTCAACGCACAGGGTTGCTGGATGAAAAATTGCTCAGCACGCGTGAACATATTGACTTTTGTTTGACGGTCGCTCAATCAAATGGCACCATTTTTTGCGAACCGTCGTCGGTTGTCACCTATGTCCCCGAGGTTTTATATCGCTGGGCTGACTTATCATACTTTATGCTACGTTGGAGCGATGCTTGGGAAGAAAAGAGTCTGAAACACTTTCGTAAGAAATGGAACCTTCCTAAAAAAGATAAGTATTTCAAAAAACGATACCGACGCATGGGGCATCGCCGCCACCATGCCTTTTTGCGTCCATTTGTTCGGCGGTTCACGTTTGGACACTCGATCCCTTGGGTGGAAAATGGTGCGATCGCCCTCGAGCGGCTCCTAAATCGGCGAATTACGGCAAGCTATAAGAAGCGAATGGCCCACCGATCACGACCAACGCCGACGCTCCCTGTTAAGGAATATCGGTCGCCTGATAGAGAATCGCCTGAAGCTGAGTACCCTGAGCGACTCTCCTCGATTCGATAGTTCAACATTTGCTTGAATGGGGGGCCGTTGTCGGACTTTGCTCAAGCCCAGGATGACTGTTAGTATCCAGCTCTGTCCGACATCATCCATCTGTTTCAATCAGCAACACTCGTTTTCGATACGGTCGTCTTTGTTCGCTGACCATTGTGTCCCGTCAAAGCGTTCCGTCAAATGATGCCGAATTCAACGAACCATGCCACGTCCAAAACCTTTGAAAGACACTATCCCTGGCATTGGTCGCATTCTGCGACAATTTATGCCTCAAATTTCAAAAGAACGAGGAATCTTGATTCTGTCGTTTCTAGCGTTATTGGTCGAGACAGGGATGCGATTGTTAGAACCTTGGCCACTGAAATTTATTTTTGATCGCATCATTATTCCCGGCTTTACTGCCGGCGATTCGGCATCGACCTCGCTATGGGGCCTCAGTCCTTTCGTCCTCTTGACCCTGCTGACCTTGTCGCTGGTGGGCATTTCAACTCTCCGGGGAGGAGCAGCCTATTTCAGTACAGTGGGTATGGCTGTTGCTGCGACACGCATCATGACTGACATTCGTGCTCAGCTCTACAGTCATATTCAGCGGCTTTCGCTGACCTTCCATCATCAAAATAAAACGGGGGATTTAATCACTCGCGTAACCTACGACATCGAACGCCTTCGAGAGGTGACGGTTGTGGCCGCATTGCCACTTTTCGCAAACTGGCTGACTCTGATTGGAATGCTCGGCGTCATGATTGTGTTGAATTGGGAACTGGCAGTGATTGCATTACTGGTGCTTCCCCTGTTTGCTCTTTCCACGGTGAAGATGACGACCAAAATTCAGCGTGTGGCCCGACGGCAACGACAACAGGAAGGTAAGATGGCTGCGTCTGTGGCGGAGTCGATTGGTGCCATCAAGGTTGTTCAGGCTCTTGGCCTACAGGATATGTTGGAAGAGAGTTTTGCCAGTCAGAATCGAAAGAGCTTACAGGACAGTGCTGAAGCTCAGAAGCTTCGGGCCGGACAAGAGCGATTAGTCGAGATTCTGGTGGCGATCGCCACGGCTCTGGTCCTTTGGCGAGGGGTGCAGCTAACGCTCCAAGGATCAGTGACGGCTGGAGATTTGTTGGTGTTTGTGACGTATCTCAAAGTTGCCTTCAAGCCGATGCGCCAGCTTGCGAAATATACGGGACAGATTGCGAAAGCAACGGCCTCGGGCGAACGGATTATTGACATTCTTAACACCGTGCCGAATATTCGCGACAGTCGTGGAGCGCGACCCGCCCAAAGATTTAAGGGGGAGGTGGAGTTTTCGGGCGTCAGCTTTGGATATGGCAATGATCCCAACGAGCAGGGCGTGCTAGAACAGTTGAGCTTTCACATTCAACCCGGCCGGCAGGTTGCATTAGTGGGTCCATCAGGAGGGGGAAAGTCTACCCTCGTCAGCTTGCTGATGCGATTTTACGATCCGCACGAGGGAGCTATCTTAATTGATGGGCACGACTTGCGAGAATATACTCTCGATTCCCTAAGGCAACAGTTCAGCATTGTTTTGCAAGAAAGCGTTTTGTTTGCCGCTACGGTGCGAGAGAACATCGCGTATGGCTGTCTCAATGCAACTCAAGACGACGTTGAGGCTGCTGCGATGCTGGCCAATGCCCATCGCTTTATCACCGCTTTACCCCAGGGATATGACACGGTGTTGGGTGAACGAGGTGCTACCCTCTCAGGCGGTCAGCGTCAGCGGATTGCGATCGCCCGTGCAGCCATTCGAAATGCGCCGATTTTGATCTTAGATGAGCCGACAACAGGGTTAGATAACGAGAGCGATCGCCTGGTTACAATGGCGCTCCAACGCCTCATTCAAGGTAAAACAGCATTTATCATTTCCCATGATCTGATGGCGACTCAAACTGCTGACCATATTCTTTATCTGGATAAGGGCCGCATTCGTGAACAAGGGACTCATCAAGACTTACTTAAGCTGAATGACCACTACGCTCGACTCTATCGACTCCAAGCAGGAGAGTCCTCAACGTTACCGGGGGATTCACCCTATGCTCTCTCCTATCAGTAACGAAGTTACACATTGCGATATCAACCATTTTGAGAATAACCCCATGCTGCATCTTCCAAGTGATTCCGAAACAACCCGCATCATTCTCGTTCGTCATGGTCGCAGCACGTTTAATGACCAACAGCGGTACCAAGGTAGTAGTGATGATGCCGTCCTTAATACGAAAGGGTGGTACCAGGCTCGCTGTGTTGGTGAAGCGTTGCAGGGACTGACCATCGACGCCATTTACACCAGTCCCCTTCAACGAACAACTCAAACGACGCAAGCGATTACTTCAGTGTTGAATCGAATCAAGCAGTTTGCCCCTCAGCAGAACGTGATGCGGCGTGGATCGTTGCGCGAATATGACGTAGAGAATGGTTGGTCAACAACCGCAACGTTATCTCGGACATCCACTCTAGTCGATGGGGCGGCTGGGTTTTCTCAGTTAGAAACCGAGCAGATTCCAGTTATCTCGTGCGATCGCCTGAGAGAAATCGAACTCCCGGCATGGCAAGGACGACCCTATCAAGAGGTTCGGACGCAGGAGGCTGATGCTTATCGTCGCTGGCTTACCGATCCCCATGAGTTTCAAATGATGGCCAACCAGCGTAATGATGAGGGAGTTGGAATCTGTTCAACGGATTCTACTCGAATGGTCTATCCTGTGATAAACCTTTATGCTCGAGCGCAAAACATCTGGGATGACATCTTACCTCGCTATCAGTGCCGAACGGTTCTCATGGTGAGTCATGGGGGAACAAATCATGCTCTCCTGAGCACTGCTCTTGGCCTCTCTCCCCGATTTCACCATCGACTCCAACAATCGAATGGGGGCATCAGCGTTGTGGATTATTCCCCTTCTGAAATGACTGCCCAATTGCGATCGCTCAACCTCACCCAACATCTTGGAGAGTCCTTACCCAAATTAAAGGCTGGAAAGCGTGGATTACGTCTCCTCCTTCTTCCTGTTGCATCGGATAGTCCTCACTCTGGCGGAGAGTTGACTGATCTTGAGAAGACGCGTATTGCTCAAATGCTCGATACGGTGCCTATTGCCTATAGTCTCACCCAAGCCGGAAATTATGCTCAGGCATTGACTCAGGACCTATTGCGCGATCGCCCTGATATTGTACAACTCCAAGTTCAACATGCTGAGTTTTCGACCCAATGGCATCAGGCATTAACACGGGTCACGTCAACGTCAGACCTTAGCACTGGGTTAGTGGTGGCTCCAGTTTGTACGCTCCAGCAGTTGATTGCCGAAGCAATCGGGCTCCAATACAACGCTTCAAAGGCGATCGCCCTCCACCCTGGAACACTGTCCGTGCTTCATTATCCAGTCGGCGATCATCCGCCTGTGCTGCAAGCTATGAATATTCTGAGTTAATCAAGCCCCAGTTAATTGAGCTGTGATATGGATGGGCGGCTCACACCACATCGAGTTTCGACCGTTTAATCGGTTTGATGATTGTTTCAAGCGCACTCAAGCAGTTCTGTAGCAGTGTTCAAGGTAGTCAAGCACAAAACCAGTTGTGTGAGCCCACACAACTGTACTTAACCAACGCGCACAGCGCTATATTTTTCGGGAGAGAAATGATGTCTTATATTCTCGTGACAGGGGCAGCCGGATTTATCGGATATCACGTCTGCAAAGCACTCCTTGATGACGGGCACACCGTTGTTGGGATTGATAATTTAAATGACTACTACAGTGTGCAACTGAAGCGCGATCGCCTTGCTCAAATTCAGCATCACCCTCGATTTCAGTCTTATACGATGGATGTGGGCGATCGCGCAGATATGGAATGGCTCTTTGCTGAATATCAACCAGAATGGGTGATTCATCTGGCGGCACAAGCTGGAGTTCGTTACTCTCTACAAAATCCTCACACCTATATTGACAGTAACCTTGTCGGATTTCTGCACATTCTTGAGGGCTGTCGAGCTTGTGCAGTCAAGCATCTTATTTTTGCTTCATCGAGTTCAGTCTATGGTGCAAATCGAATGATGCCGTTCTCGGTTCATCACAACGTCGATCATCCCCTCAGCCTGTATGCAGCAACAAAGAAGGCAAATGAGCTGATGGCACATACCTACAGTCATCTGTATGGCATCCCTAGTACGGGGCTGAGATTTTTTACAGTTTATGGTCCGTGGGGAAGGCCAGACATGGCACTCTTTAAGTTTACTCAGGCGATGCTTGAAGGGCGTCCGATTGATGTCTACAACTATGGAAATATGCGGCGCGATTTTACTTATATTGATGACATCACCGAAGGAATTATTCGCCTGTTGCCTCATATTCCCGAGCCTCGTACGGACTGGTCTGGATATCAGCCCGATCCAAGCTCAAGTCAAGCGCCTTATCGAATTTACAATATCGGCAATCATCAGCCTGTGGCCTTACTTGACTTTATCGAAACTCTAGAGAACTGCTTGGGTGTCATGGCTAAAAAGAATTTCATGCCGCTCCAGCCCGGAGATGTGTTGGAAACCTACGCAGATGTGGCGTCCTTACAAGAAGCCGTTGACTTTCAACCAAAAACATCGATTCAACACGGGCTCCAGCAATTTGTAACCTGGTATCGTCAGTATTATGCGTTGCCCACGGAGCAGGTTGCTACGATGTCATTGGCTAGTGGATCTTGATGTCTCAAATTTAGAAACCTGTCTGGGACGAGTACTCAGCGATCGCTCTAATCTGCTATAAACGCAGCAACAGACTTATCGCTGGGCGTTTTTTTGTACTGGCCTGGCCCATCTGAATTTCATGTCTGTTTTGCAGAAAATCAGTCCATCTGGAAAAGATCAGACCATTCAACTTGCGAGAGATTGATCTTAAATTGTAAAAATCATTACATTTTGTTGCGTCGTTAGTGATGGTTGAACGGTTGCTGACTGCTATTGAAAAAAGTCCTTTATTCCTTGGTGTCTCTATGATTGAGCTCATAACCAAGTAAAGTAGATTAATTTATTTCTCCACAAGTAAATCACTGACCTGTGTTCTCATCCGAAAAAGAAAAGAATGTATCTGTAGTCATCGGAGCTGAAAGTGAGAAACTACCTGATATTAAATCTGAGGTTGAACTGCTGATAATTATTTATTGTGAAATTTCTGCGACGCGTGAGCTTTACAACAAATAAGAATCGAGTTTTACTTCCAGCTTTAGATATGACTTCTCTCTGATGGCCCTATTCATGTTCTTTGTCTCTACGTTCCTATAACGCTCGCCGTTTGACGGCAGTGTGGTGTAACGCTTGGTATGGCTAGAGTTCAAGAGTTGCCTGTCCGGTTCATCTACGATTCACCAATTAGGAGTCCCCCATGTTGTTTTCTAGGAAAATTGTAAAAAACTTGACTGTTATCGCACCGTTGAGTCTTAGTGTACTGCTCGGTCTCAATGCGTGTCAGTCTGAATCTCAATCTAGAGTATCGCTTAAAGGCGCAGGAGCGACCTTACCTGCCCCTCTCTACACCACTTGGTTTGATCGCTATGAATCAGAAACTTCAGGTGTCCAAATCGACTATGAAGCAGTTGGTAGCGGCGACGGTGTTCAGCAATTTATTGATCAAGATGTTGATTTTGCTGCAACAGATGCTCCTCTAACGAGCACAGAGCGTGCTCAGCTTGATGCTGGACGAGGCCAAGTGATTCAAATTCCCACCGTGGGTATTTCTATTGTCATGGCTTACAACTTACCGGGAGTTGATGAGCTTGCTCTTTCGAGGGATGCCTACTGTGGGATTATAACCGGTGATGTAACTCAGTGGAATGATGCAGCGATCGCTGAAACGAATCCTGATGTGATCTTACCTAACCTTCCGATTACGTTTGTTCATCGAGCTGATAGCAGCGGAACAACGTACATTTTCACTAACCATTTGGATGAGGCATGCCCACAGTGGACGGCTGGTGTAGGAAAAATGGTGGACTGGGCTGTTGGAACTGAAGCTCCTGGCAACTTAGGAATGACAGCATTCATTCAGCAGACCGAAGGGGCAATTGGCTATGTCGGATTTACCCATGCAGAGCAGGCGGCTCTCCCAATGGCAAGCTTAGAGAATAAATCAGGCTTTTTCATTGAACCATCTCCAAATTCCTCAGAACGAGCAACTGTAGTTAGCCATGTTCCTGAAGATATGGTGATTGATTTACCGGATCCTGCCAATGTTGATGCTTATCCCATTATTGGTTTGACGTATCTGCTAATGTACGAAACGTACTCGTCTACAGAAACAGCTCAAGCCTTGCACCAGATGGTGCAGTGGTCAATGTCAGACGGACGGGCGATCGCAGACTTGTTAGGATATGCACCCTTATCTCCTGAACTTTCAGAGAGTGTTGAAGCGGTGTTGGATCAACAAGCAACTCAGGAAGCACAGTCTCATAAGCCTGTAAACATCGTTTCGATCTACTAATCTCATTTCTCCAAAACGTAGCTACAAATAAAGCCAGCTATCTCTCTGGAAGAGACAGGGAGCACGTGTAGCATGACTTTAGAGAATTGATGTAGCTAATGACTTAGCGCAACGCGTCCATGACCATCATGGACGTGTTGCGCTAAGTCATCAATTGACTCAAATGTCAGCTTCGCCTTCAAACAATGTTTTCAATGGCATGGCATTCACTCCATGACATTCATTTAAATATCTTGAGAGCACGTCCGATTGACCGTGGGTGACGTAAACCGTCTTCGCTCCAGTTTCGAGAACCGTATTAACCAGTCCTGGCCAGTCAGCATGATCAGATAACACAAATCCTCGCTCATATCCTCGCCGTCTCCGAGCACCCCGTACTGCCATCCATCCAGAAGCGAAGGCAGTTTGAGGGCTCTTAAAGCGTTTCATCCAGCTTGAACGATGTCCAGAGGGGGGGGCTAAAATCAAGTCTCCTTGGTACTTGTATCCTCTAGGCATCTCAGATGTTGACAGGGTTTCAACCATATTGACGCCAACATGACGATACATTGCGTTCAGCGTTTGAATGGCACCATGGACATAGACAGGACGATCGGTAAATTGAGTCAATTCGCTCAACACGCGCTGGGCCTTTCCGAAGGCGTAGCAAAATAAGATAGAAGGACGTTCTGGATCGCTCTGCCACCAGTCGTAGATGGCTTTACAGGTTTCTGCTCCACTATCCCAATGATAGATGGGCAAGCCAAACGTTGCTTCTGAGATAAAGACATCGCAGGGGACAACTTCGAAAGACTCGCTGGTCGGGTCGGCACAGCGTTTGTAGTCTCCTGAAATGACCCAAACTTCGTCGTTTTGCTCAATTCTGACCTGTGCCGAACCTAAAACATGGCCAGCAGAGTGAAAAGAGACCCATACGTCACCAATTTTCAAACGCTCACCATACTGAACTCCTTTCAGGTCAATAGTATGACCCAAACGTTTTTTTAGGACGCCTTCAGATACAGCAGTCGCAACATAATGAGTGGATCCGGCCCGAGCGTGGTCTGAATGGGCATGGGTGATAAGAGCTGTATCAACCGGACGCCACGGGTCGATAAAGAAATCTCCTGCTTTGCAATATAAGCCCTCTTTGTTAACAGTTACTAATGACATGATCAGGGTTGAATAAAGGGACTCGGGTAAAAGGGCCGTGCTGCAGTGGGCTTACTCGTATGATGATCCGTTTCTATGAGTAAATTGCCAACCTTCTGGAGTGCCAAGAGCTACCAAGTCTTCATCGGGATAGGTGACAACGTCATCAGGGGTGCGATCGCCCACTTCAAGATATATGGCAGGATGAGCAGTTCGGTTAATCAGCTGATGTCCATCCGCTTCACCTGCGGGGAACCCAGCTCCCATCCCAGCAGAGAGAACGGTTTCTCCTTCATCGGTGACGAGTGTGAGTTCTCCTTCGAGAATGTAGATGAACTCATCTTGTTTTTTATGCCAGTGCCGTAATGCAGACGCACTACCCGGTTCCAATGTAGTCAGATTGACGCCAAAATTTTTAAGCCCCGCTGCATCGCCTAGCTTCTTTCGGCTTCGCCCTGCTACCGCAGCTCGAAACGGAACAGGGTAATTCGTGCTAGAGCGGCTGGGCACATTCAACGGGTTTACGATCATTAGTTAAATCCCTCTAGAGGAACGGTTGCTAGACCCTACAGGGTGAGGTTTCAACGATAGTCAGGGATGCAAATGAGCCTGCATCCCTGACTATCGTTATCGATTTACCTTCATCAACCAATCTAAAATGAACCGGTTGACCTGTTCAGGATGCTCATCATGCGGACAATGCCCTGCATTTGGAATCGTGTCGAATTGAACGCGATGCGGTTCTTGCTGAGCCATATCTTGATAGATGGCAGCACCCTTGATGGGCGTCCACGGATCGTTTTCACCCCAGAGAATGAGTAACGGTTGCTGGATATGTGGCAGCAGCTCAGTAGGGTGAGGACCCGCTGGAGCCGTCACAATTGATGCGAAAACCTTTTGAGCTCCCGGATCGCAGCTTGGTTCGTAAAGGATGTCGATTAGCTCATCAGTGATTGCCGTGTGATCAACATAGACCTGCTTTAACGTCGATCGCAAGCGAGACTTTTGGCGAATGCGGTTAAACAAAAAGGGACCTGTCACCGGAGAACTCACTAACGTTGTGAACGAGCCCATGACAAACCGAAGCACAGGATTCAGCTCGCTGGGACGATGGTTTAGACCACCAGCACAATTTAGTAAGACTCCACTTGATGCTGCATCAGGGTGCTTTGCCATCATCATCAATGTGAGCAAACCGCCGATTGAATTACCGACAAACGTGGCAGGCGTCTGAATGTGCGCTGTCCAGAAATCGTAAAGAAGCTCTTGCCACACCTCGAGGCTGTAGTTGAGAGGGGGCTTGTCGGATTGACCAAAGCCGAGCAAATCGATGGCGAACACCCGATAGCCGGCTTCAGCCAGTTCGGGAATATTCTTTCGCCAATGGCCGATCGATGCACCAAACCCATGCACTAAAACGATAGGATGCCCCTGACCAACAGCCGTGTAGCAGATGGAGTGCCCTTGCCACGTCCACTGTTCAGTCGGATAGGGCTGTTTTTGAATAAGAGATTGAGTTTCTACCACGAGGATGTCTAAGTTGATGTTTCTTAATCCTTTTTATGATAGTGCGCTCTGAACAGTAGTAATACTAAATCCGATGGGGAAACCCCGAAATGATTGATGGTGAAATTTCCGCACTGCCGGAATTTCACCATCAATCATTTCGGGATTCAAGGTAGTCAAGTACACAACTGGTTTTAACCAATGCATACAGCACTATGTTTCGGGGTTTTCCCAAGCAGGATTTGGTGTGAACCCTGAACGATAATAAAAGACGTGTGAGGCACAACGCGCCTCACACGTCTTGTGATTGAATCAACGCATACAAACTGTAAATCAGGAACTCGTTGGCGTGATGAGCTATGCCAAGTCAAAAACAAGCACTTCTGCATCATCTGAACCGCCGACTAAATGAATCTTAGACTCCTGAGCGATCGCCGCACCATCGCCAGCTGTTAACGGATGACCATTGAGTAGAATCGAGCCACCTGCTACCTGTACCCAGAGCGATCGCCCTTCAGCAATAGCATGTTCGACTTCTTCGCCCTCTGATAGCCGTCCAGCATAGAGGTTGACGTCTTGGTGAATCGTCACAGAACCCTCTCGTCCATCACGAGACCCGACTAGCTTCAAC
>JBCBLF010000062.1:0-21894 GCA_038520475.1 Cyanobacteria bacterium J06627_8 | reverse complement strand
CTGGCGAACCTGGTGCGAGGTGCTAAAACTTGACCCTGACCTCTATAATCTGACGACTGACGAGATTCAATCTCTTGTTCGCTATCTTGAGGCCCATCAGTTGATTATCCGGTGTCGTAAGGCGGCAGTACGGGTGTCGCGGGCCAAGTGGGAAGAGATTGAGACGCGAATGTTAACGCTTCGAGATGGATCAGAAACGGAAAAAGATGAGAGATGAACCAGTAGGTGCATGACACATGCCATGCTCTACCAGCAGAACATTATCCAAGAAATTCTCTAAAGAGTCGTCCAAACATTCGTAGAGCTGCATTACAATAGCGGGACTTCTGAATCGCCATTCGTAACGCGCCACACTAAGGAGGCCCGCCGTTTATACTCGTCCCCTGGCTCGACTGATTGAACAGTTTCAGCGACTCCCTGGTATTGGGCCAAAATCGGCTCAGCGCCTCGCCCTACACGTGCTCAAGCGTCCGGATACAGAGGTGCAGGCCCTGGCACAAGCCCTGCTTGAAGCCAAACAGCAGGTGGGCTATTGCAAAACCTGTTTTCATCTGTCGGCTGAGCCCGTCTGTGAAATCTGTCGCGCTCAAAATCGCGATCGCACGACCGTCTGCGTCGTTGTCGATTCAAGGGATGTGATTGCTCTGGAGAAAACCCGCGAATACAAGGGGCTATATCACGTGCTCGGCGGGGTCATTTCGCCCATGGATGGCATTGGACCTGAACAGCTCACCATCACTCAGCTTGTGCGACGGGTCAGTGAGCAGAGTATTGAGGAGGTCATTCTCGCAATTAGTCCCAGTGTTGAAGGGGAAACGACGACCATGTATGTCGGGCAGTCTCTTAAGCCATTTACCAAAGTCACGCGAATTGCCTTCGGGTTACCCATCGGCGGAGACCTGGAATATGCTGACGAAGTCACCCTCGCTCGGGCGCTAGAAGGTCGACGAGAGTTATAGCGAGAAGTCTGTTGTGCTCAACTCAGCGTGATATTAGCCTAAGACAAACTTAATCGACGATCGCCGCCTTGAGGCTCCGACAAAATGTTCCGATTGACGCCAGCCCATCGTTAGGGTCACCTTCGGCCAATCGCTTCACAAACGCACTGCCCACGATAACGGCATCCGCGCCCCATTCCATGACTTGCTGCGCATGGCCCGCTTGAGAAATGCCAAAGCCAACACCAACGGGTTTGTCGGTCACGCTATTCAAATCCATGAGTAGTTCTTGGACTCGATTGCCAAGAGCCGTGCGCATCCCCGTCACACCTGTGACGCTGACCAGATAGATAAATCCCTGAGACTGTTGAGCAATCGCCTCAATCCGCTCTTTAGGACTTGTGGGTGCCACTAATAGCGTCAACTCCACACCATAGTCTTTGGCTGGGTTTATCAGCGTTTCAGCTTCTTCAAGGGGCAAATCCGGCACGACCAGTCCCTTGACGCCTGCATCCGAGATGATGGTCAAAAATTGCTCAATCCCCTGGTTGAGAATGGGGTTGTAGTAGCTGAAGAGAATGATGGGAGTCGTCAGTTCTGACTCGACCTGTTTCAGCATATCGAGCACCGCTTCGAGTCGAGTGCCCCGAGCCAGCGATCGCGTCGATGCTGCTTGAATGACCGGACCATCCGCCAATGGGTCCGAATAGGGCACCCCCAGCTCGATCAAGTCAGCGCCATTTTGATCCAACACTTTAAGGGCTTTTGCCGTCGTCTCCAAGTTTGGATCACCAGCTGTAATGTAGGGAATAAGCGCACATTGACCGCGATCGCGCAGGGCATCCATGCACGCTGAAACTGCTTGTCTGCTCAACCGTTTTCTCCACTTCACCAATCATCAACATGGCGATCGCGTCCCATCCCTGACAGGTCCACGGCGATCGCACCCTTGCTCATCTGAGCATGAAACCTCATCAGCTTACCGCTTAAAGAGACCGAATCGCACCATAAATTTCGTCTGCGATCGCAAGGTGTTCCATAACCGTGAAGAAGAAGGATACACCGACTGTTCCGCAGTGCTCACGATTGCTTTGGAGATTGCTCTGCTTTTGCTTGCTTTTCTTGCTCGATCTCAGCTTGAAGTTTCGCCAACTCTTCCGGACTCATCTCATCTAGGCGCTTTTGAAGAAACGCGTCTTCATAGTCTTTGAGCTGCTGATTGTAGGTCATGGTTTTCGTGAGGGCGCGAAAACCATAGGTGGATAGCCACGCCAAAATCACAGCCACTAGAACCACTTGGGTCCAGATGCCCGCATCAATGCTATCCACACCCGTCAGTTGGATCACCAGATACAGGCCACCCGTACTGAGAAGAAATACAAGCCCAATCAGAAGAATATCTAGTCTGCTCATCTCATCCGTTCACACCCAAGTGGAATTAAATCTTGATGGAGGTTAGACCTCACGAGGTCTGGGTCGTAAGTTGACAAACGGACTCAGCACAAGAATGCCCGGGAAGAACATGAACACCATGAAATACATCAAGACCCGCTCAACCGAACGAGCGGTATACCAGCGGCGGTGCAGATAAAACAGCGTAGCAGCGGGAATTACCAATAGATACGCACCTGCGAGTCCAGCGTATAGGGCGAGCGTAATGATGAGATCAGTATCTATATCCATAGTTCTATGCTGTGAACAGGTCTTAAAACGGGGTTAACTTGCTGGGCAGTGCTCAGCGATCGCATTGATCATCGCCAGCACCCCAGGGAGGTAGTCAACTGCCTATAAATAGTAACGTTTTCAATCGCTAGAACCAACCCTAGCGTGAATGATGTCTTCCATAGATGAATTCTCACAGCCCCAAACCTCCTGCCGTTGCAATGAATTCGAGATGCTTGCCAACGGGTCTGTGTCTACAGACTGAGATTAAAGTTGCAACTAAAGCCAATTAGTGGTGGAATGATGAGTACCCTTTTATTAACCGCTAGGTTAATCGCAAGGGGGCATGGCGGAATGGTAGACGCTACGGACTTAGAAAACTGAGCCTCAATGGAGAAATCTGTTGAGTGGAAGCTCTCAAACTCAGGGAAACCTAAATCTGAATTGATGCTTTCATCAAAACGTCTCACATGTGCCGATCCCAAATTTTGGGGCGGCATTTGAATTCAGACACGGCAATCCTGAGCCAAGCCGAACACACGTTCGGAAGGTGCAGAGGCCCGACGGGAGCTACCCTAACGTATAGTCGAGGGTAAAGGGAGGGTCCAATTCTCAAAGCCTCGCTCGACAGTGACGGCAGCAGCGAAAGCTGCGGGAGGATGAAAATCCGTTGACCTTAAACGGTCGTGAGGGTTCAAGTCCCTCTGCCCCCATTGATTATGAATTATCTGGTGATTCACTCACCTCACCCGTTAGCCCTCCCCTAATATTGAGAGGGCTAACGGGCGGTTTTAGTTGCCAAGAACTTGGCACGATGAGCATTTCGAGCTTGAGTTTGGTCCAATGGCGACTACTCCCATCGTTCAGATTGGAGGCGATAGCATGCAGATTCGGGTAGCAACGCAGGGCGATATCGAGGCGATGTTCACGATTCGAACAAGCGTTACTGAGAACTATCAATCTCGTGAAGACATTGCAGCCCTTGGCATTACACCGACATCGGTGGCTGCCATGCTAAATACCGATTGTGCGGCGTGGATTGCTGATGTGGATGGTGACGCCGTTGGATTTGCGATCGCCAACGCAAGTGAACAAACCTTGTTTGGACTATTTGTACTGCCGTCTCACGAAGGGCAAGGGATCGGGCGCGCCCTCATTCAGGCTGCTGAACAGTGGCTATGGGACCAGGGAAGCCATGAAATTTGGCTGGTGACGGGCCACGATCCTCAGTTGCGAGCCTATGGGTTCTACAGTCACCTAGGATGGATACCGGTTGGGCTGCAAGCCGATGGACCGTTTCAAGGCGAAATGAAATTTATCAAGCAGCGACCTTAGTATCGCAAGAGCGCGTAGCATGGGTAGGTTGAGTGTGTTGATTCACTCAAAGTTGATTCGCCTGACGTTAGTTCACCGGAGTACGTATGGCTGATTGTCAAGACTCGTCGAGCGATCCGATGAGTAACCAAGCAGATGATATTCGTCTACTGATTTTAGATATTGATGGAACGATTGCTGGAGAATCTAATGAGATCCGTCCGGCAGTCCTTGAGGCCGTTAAAGCCGTTAGAGAGCGGGGAATCCAGGTGGCGATCGCCACGGGACGGATGTACTGTTCAGCCGTTCGGTTCCATGAAGCATTAGGACTATCGCTCCCCATCATGGCCTATCAGGGTGCACTGATGAAAGATCCGCAAACGCAAACGGTGCATCGACATTGGCCAGTTTCGAGGGCATTGGCAACGCGCTTGCTAGATGATCTCGAACGCTCTGAACAAACCGCTCAAATATCCGTACATTTCTACATCGACGACCAGCTATATGTCAGAGACCTCACGCCAGAAACGATAGAGTATGCGGAGCGTTCAGGTGTCAAACCGATTGCCGTCGGTGATTTGCGTAGCGTGTTGCATCGCGACACCACCAAAATTCTCGCCCTCAGTCCAGACCCTGACTTGATTAGCTCAATGCTGTCGTCCTTCCGGCAACAGTACACCCCTGCAGAGCTGTATTTCACAAAATCAGTATCGACGTTTTTTGAAGCGGCAAATCCCAATGTCAATAAGGGTGTAGCTGTTCAAGCGATGACGGAAGACATGCTCAACCTCACGGCGAGCAATGTGATGGCGATTGGTGACAACTTCAACGATGTGGAAATGCTCCGCTACAGCGGCATCGGCATTGCAATGGGCAATGCTCCTGAGGAAGTCCAGGCGAATGCCGATTGGGTCACCGAGGACGTTGAAGCCGATGGAGTTGCGATCGCCCTAGAAAAGTTTTTGCTCTAATGACATTCCTGTTCTGGTGGAATTCTTGTTCTAGCACCAGTCTTGCTTGAGTGGACGGGACTCTCGAACCTGCACTACCGCGTCCGCGTCCGCCACACTTTAATGGTCTTGTCAGAACTACAGGTCACAAAGGTTTTCTTGTCATGATGGACGGCGATCGCATTCACCGTATCTAAGTGATCCTGTAGCGTGTCAATCAGATTTCCGGTCGACAGATCCCAAATGCGAATGGTCTTGTCACTGCTAGCGCTGAGCAAGAATCGACCATCTGGCATTACAGCGACGGAATTTACGTCACGGTCATGCCCATTCAGGGTTTTAACTGGAGTGCCATCCGGTAGCTTCCACAGGCGAATGGTTCGATCTTTGCCAGCACTGATCAACAGTTGACTATCTGGCGTGACCGCCAGCGTATGAATTGACCCAGCATGTCCAGATAGTTCCATCATTCGCTCAGCGGTTTGCATACTCCAGAGTCGCACCGTTTTGTCGAGACCAGCACTCACAAACAGTTGTCCGTCAGGGGTGGTGCAGAGGGCTTTCACCATGCTCATCACCCCAAAGGGAGTCTTCAGCAACTTACCCGTCGCTAACTGCCACACTCGAATCGAGCGATCTTCACCTCCCGTCATCAAGAACTGACCGTTTGGACTGATGGCAAGGGCGGTAACGTCTCTCATGTGTCCGGTCAACGTGCGAATCATCTGACCCGAGAAGGCATTCCACACGATAACCTTACGATCATCGCTGGCACTCAGAAGCAGTTTTCCATCGGGGCTAAATGCCACTGTATTGACTCCTTTGTCATGCCCATTCAGGGTCAACATCAGTTCTCCAGTTTGAAGATTCCACAGCTTGACGCTGTCATCCAGGCTGCTGGTTGCAAAAGTATTGGTCACCGGGCTCATCGCAACATCGGTTACCCAAGACGAGTGGCCATTGATCGTATACACACAGCGACAATATCGAGACCGATATCCGCTGCTGACCCGAGTTTCGAAGCCTGACATGGATGGGCGAGACGAGCGGGGTCTGGACGTGGACGGTTGGGAAACGGCGGGTCGAGAGCGGGGCTGCTGCGACAACGGTTGCTTCGATAACGGTTGTTTCGATAACGGTTGCTTGGATAATGAGGGCGCACCTGACAGCGGATGAGTCCCATTGCGGAATTGACGTGCACCCGATGATTGAGAAGACCGAGAGGGCGATCGCTGAGATTGCTGCGAACCCGATGTTCGTTGCATCGATCGAGGAGGCAGCGCCGAATTCGGCATCCCTTTAGATAAAGACGACGCATGAGCCACGGTCTTCTGAGACATGCGATCGCTTCCAGAATACGTCGCAGACGCTTGACTCCCATTAGCCTGTAGGTCTTTCAACACCTCATCTGCAGACTGATAGCGCTCATTGACCAAATCTTTCAACATTCGATTGAGGATATGGGCAAGCTGATCACTAACGTGGATGCCCCGTTCAAACAATCGCTGTTGCCAGACCCATTCCCCACTCATAGGGTCATATAGATTATCAGGTTTCATCCGAGTCATCAGATGAATCGATGTTGCCCCCAAACTGTAGAGATCGCTGGCGGGATACGCTCGGCCACCTCGAAATTGCTCAATTGGAGAATATCCTTCTGTTCCAATCCGCGTGCCGGCTTGTTCCGACAAATCAGCACTGAGTTGCTTCGCCACACCAAAGTCAATCAGCATGAGGCGATCGTCCCGTTGTCGGCGCAAAATATTCATCGGCGTAATATCCCGATGAATCACGTTGCGGTCATGGATGAATTGCAAAATCGGAAGCACCGATAGAAGAATGTCTCGAATTTTGTCCTCGCCGAACATTCCCTCTTGGTTCAGTTCTTGAAACAGGTTGTGTCCCTCAATGTACTGTTGAACCAAGTACAAGTGTTCATCATCTTCAAAATAGGCCAGCAGTGATGGAATTTGCGGATGTTCGCCCAGTTCATTCAGTCGAACCGCTTCTTGATTAAAGAGCTGAATCGCTTTATCAATTGATCGATCGCCTTTCACTTGAGGCGAAAATTGCTTAATAACGCAATTTGCGTTGAGGCGATCGCGATCCTGAGCCAAGTACGTGCGCCCAAATCCTCCGTGGCCTAGCAACCGAATTGGCGTGTAGCGGCCCCGCAACATCGCAACAAGAGGCTTGCCACAGCTATTACAACTGTTAGCGTTATCGGGATTGATCGGCTGTGAGCAGTTTGGATTTAGACAGCAAATCATAGTTGCTTACAAAGAAGCGCAGAGGCAGATCGTACCAGAAATATCGCAAATAACGTGTGCTAAGCAAACACGTTATGGGGCTGCTGAGTCCTCACACACTTGATGCTGACAGAAATGCACGAATGGATTGAGACGGATTGATGCAATGACTCAGTGCCCGTTAGCTGAAAACTGCGTCGTACTCATGGAGTGATTTCAGTATGCCGTGTTTTCACGGAAACTCGATGGAGATATCGCAATTCGTTTCATTTGTGTCAATGATTTGCAGTGCATTCAGGTCACGTCATCAGCCGAGCAATCAACACCATCATTGGAAAACACCACTGCATAAGATTGATGCAAACCCTCATGTCTTATGTTTGTAAACATGCGCAAGTCGACTTGGGAACGGCTCAAGCATTAGCAAGCTATGGGGTCGGAATCATTTACCAGTCCTTGGTCGAAGAATTAACCGTTCGAGCATTCAGCACAGCTTGTCGAAACCCGAGTACAACCAAAATGTTGGACAGCGTTAGAAAAAGTTCGGCACCGCCATGCAAGATATCGATATTCGCTAGGGCATCGTCATACACAACTTTTGCGTAAATTCCTGCCGGAATCGTCACAGCAACAAACACTAGCGTTCCATAAAATCCGATGAGCGCGAGGCGTGGTGTTTTCCCTGAGCGAGTTAGAAACCACAAAAATCCAAGATATGGAAACAGGGAGAGTGCAAATAGGGTGTCTTTGGAAAACATTGAAAAAGATGATGGTTATCGATTAGAACACGTCGAGCTTTAAACACATCAAGCTGAAATCTCAAATAGCGAAAGCGCATCGATATTCTTTCAGCGTACGGGGCGACTCATGCGCTCAGGCATCCTCATACGCATCGTCACTCGCAGCCTCGTTCGCTGTCCGGCCATAGCGCCAAATTGCAATGGCCGCCAAGCATAGTGTGCAGTTGCCTACGACTGTCATGACAGCTTGCAACGTCACCAGCCACTCCAACGCAGGCGCGTTGTCGAAAAAGTGCCACGTGCAGGCACACATCGCACTCACCAATGCAGGCAACATGGCGATCGCCAAGTAGCGCCATGCATTCACCTGACTGACTTCTGCATAAAGCCAGATAAACCAGATGGCTGCTATCCACTCAATCACGCTTGAAATATGAATAACCCAGGTTGGTATGGAGAGTGCGTTCATCGCTTTTTTTCTTGGTCCGATTTTGACTTATTGTAAGGGGGTGCTGGGTTTGATTGTATAGCTTTAGCCATTAAGGCTAGGACACCAAGTATCATTCGGTTACCTAGCCAATTGCCGTTTTGTCTTAACGGAGCTGACGACGACTATCTGCTGTCCGCTCCCAAAGCTAAATGCGAAGCATGCTATTCATCAACTCTCATCCATTTGTCACTCGTCGGATTTTCTTTGTTGGACTTCGCCCAATTCATCATCCTTGAGGCCATTCGCCTACCGATGTGCCTACTAATGGACGGTTAGCACTTGTGGATTACACAACGATCAGTTTAAGTTCATCCGAGTTCGTATCTAAACGGTGTAGAACTTACGCAGTTGAACGGGTTTTCGCAAGCTGAATCTGCAAAAAGACGTTCTCAAAGCCCAGAACTTTGATGAAATGCGTAAGTTCTGACGGTTTTCACCATTTCAAAACGAGAAGAGTCAAAAACCATGCGGGTTGCACTATGCGGTTACTACGGGATGGATAATGCTGGCGATGAGGCGCTGCTCGCCTCTCTCTTGCAGATGTTGCCTGCTGACGCTGTCCCTGTTGTGTTATCAGGTAATCCATCGCAGACGCGGGCTCGATATGGCATCACGGCATGCAATCGTCGTTCTATTAAAGCTGTCGTGCAAGCCTTACAAACCTGCGATGCATTTATTTGGGGTGGCGGTAGCCTGATGCAGGATGCAACCAGCGCATTTAGTCCCTTTTACTACGGTGGACTCATGCTCCTGGCTCAACAAATGGGGCTGAAAACGATCGCTTGGGCTCAAGGCTTAGGGCCGCTCAACCGCAGCACGACCCGTTGGATTACCCGGCGATCGCTGATGAATTGTCATGAAGTCAGCGTTCGTGACCCAGGGTCTGCTCAGCTACTGCATCAGTGGCATATCCCAAATCATCTTGCGCCTGATCCCGTTTGGGCCTTGGATTCCACGCCTGTACCTGGCCTGTGGGAGCTACCTGCTCCACGCATCGCCGTTGCACTTCGTCCACATCCTGACCTCACCGAAAAGCGGCTAACGTGTCTGATTCACGCACTCCAGTGCTTTCAAAAAGCAACTCATGTTCATGTGCTGCTCATCCCGTTTCAACCCAGCAAGGATTTACCGATTGCTGAAACCATTCACGCGGCCTTACCCGACCAATCTGAAATTCTGTTGCTGAACGACCCCCATCAGTTGAAAGGAGCCTTCAAAGGTGTGGAAATGGCGATCGCTATGCGATTTCATGGGTTGATTATGGCAGCAGCGTCGGAATGTCGATGCTTTGCGATCAGCTACGACCCAAAAGTTGATCAATTAATGCAAGATGTTAAGTTGCCTGGATGGAAGGTCGCCGACATCCCAGATGACCCCAACGTAATCTGCACCACGTGGCTCGACCACTACGCCAATGGAATCGGCCTATCTTCCGTTCAAATTGGCGCATTGTCTGATCGAGCGTTGATTCATCAGCAGCTCCTTGAATCTCAATTGACACCCTCCCGTTAACAGGCCGTCCGAGACGCCTCACACAGCTGGCCGTGCCAAGGTGAACAAGACGGCGCATTGTGAGCCGTGCATTTTGGACATGGTGGTAGGCTGCACTCGCCACCATGTCCAAAATGCACGGTCTAACTCTTCAGTTCTTCAATGTGGATTCGAGCCATGTGCCACGTCGTGAAAGGAGACGCATTTCGGTATGATGATGAAAGCTCATTTGGATTACACATCATGTTGACCTTAAAAATCGCTGTTTACATCGTCGTCCTATTTTTTGTCGGACTTTTTATTTTCGGATTTCTATCAAATGATCCGGCTCGAAACCCAAACCGTAAGGACTTTGAGTAAGTAGTTTTCGCCCGGTTCTCTAGTTCTCGACATAACCAACGGTACACATGAGGGGTGAGAGTAGCGTGAGGTTTAGTCACGTGAGATGTGTCCAAAAAGGGTTACCTCTGCTAAGGTGACACGAGTGACAACACATCACACGAGCTACCACAGGTGACCGTTTAGAGATTGAGAGTCGTGGAGCACTTGACTCTGCGGGCAACTGCTGGTTTGCACCTCTGTCTGTTGTCCGTTGTGGTTTGACGTGTGTTGAGTATGCCTTATCCGGTTTTTCCGCCTCCACCACCAACCATGGTGGAGGCTCAGCTTTACTCGGTTGACGATGTCAATCATGTCAATCAGTCCTCTGTTGACAGCACTCAGCCCAGTGATGCCCCTCAGGTTGACGAGGGTATTCATATCAGCAATCGCAGCATTGATGACCAAACAGGCCATGCACTGCAAGGTAATGAACAGTCGGGCGATCGCTCCCACACTTCAGAGATTGAACATTGGCCATCGCTGTTAGCCAGTCCAGATGTTTTTCTGTCAGAATTTTCGCAACAGGCTGTGCCCCATGATGAAGGGATTCAGCTTTCTGACTATGAGCGCACTACAACCGATGCGTCTTTGCTGGGTAATCGTCTCAGTCTTCAGAACGGTACATCTGATGCATCATCCCCTTGGCGATCGCTAAGCCAACCACTGACGGCTCAAGCCGCGGAGGCATCGACTCCTCTCAGCGAACTCGATGCGCTGTCATTTCAGCTAGCCCCCACCTATGTTGCTCCGCAAGCTTTTCAAACTGCACCCACAGATTTCACGGCTGCATCCGATTCGCTTGACTCCGTGCAAGATATCGTTAGCTTCATTCAACAGGCATCGCCACCGTCTCATTCGCGTTATTCAGTCTTATCGGACTCATCTGGCAGGTCTACCGAAGAAGAGGCGGTGACCGACGACGAAACTGTCATCCTTAACCCAAGGACCGTTCAGGCCATCTCTGATCTCGATGAGGATCAAGCGCATCAGACGAATCAACTCAGCGATGATTCGAAGCAAATTGATCCGCAACTTCTCCAGCCCTTGGAAGAAACCCTAGATGAACTCTACCGATTTGCCCAACAGGTTGAGCAAGAGCAGCTTGAGCAGTTAGAACACGGTGATGGTCTAACTCCATTAGAGGTCACTCCTTCAACCGATCTCCAGCCCAACGAACCAGTCCAGCTTCCAAATAACGGGTTGCCCATTGATAGTGATTCAGTGGATATCGATGTTAATGACCCGGATGCCCCACTCGATAGCGTGCCGGTCCTGGACGGCTCCCAACTAGAGGAACCCTTCACAGAAGAGACCATTCCGGATGCACTGCTAGAGGGTACACCCTTAGAGGACAACCAGCGAGAAGAACTCCAGATCCTTCCCTCTAGCCCTCCGTCCGATCCTGAAGTAGCAGAACCAGAGGCAGCGGAGCCTGCTCCAGACGCCCCCCTGACGAATGGAGAACAGGGCGATGTGATTGAGCTGACGTCTGATCGCCAGATTTACGATACTCAGCGTCGTGTTTTCATTGCTGAGGGTAATGTTGAAATGCTCGTGCGCGGGGGCATTCTCAATGCCGATCGCGTCCAAGTCAACCTACCCAACAGAATTGCAGTCGCTGAAGGTGATATTTTCTTCACCCGAGGGGAACAGGTGCTTCGTGGCGATCGCATCGAATACAACTTGGTCTCTGAGCAAGGCACAGTCATCGAGGCCCGAGGCGAAATCTTCTTACCCGGCGTTAGCTCAGATCTTCAGACAACACGAACGCGAACCGAAGCCGATGCCCGCAGTGATGCCCCGCCGCTCAGCACGGAACTCGCTCGTGACCAACCGCCGCTAGAGACAGCATCTTCTGCTGGCGGAGTGACCCTCGGAGCATCAGTCGGTTCTCAAGGAGGGCTGGGCGGTGGAGCCGGCGGCGGAGAAGTGCGTCAGCTACGATTTGAAGCCAATACAATTGACTTTTTCCCAGGGGGCTGGGAAGCAACGAACGTTCGCATTACAAACGATCCGTTCTCGCCTCCGGAGCTAGAACTAAGAACCTCTCGTGCAACATTTCGCCGTCTGTCGCCAACCCGCAGTGAGCTGATCACGCAGCGGCCAAGACTCGTCTTTGATCAAGGCTTAGCCGTTCCTCTCTTTCGACGTCGATTTATCTTTGATGAGAACCGGAGAAATGCAGCGCTCGTTCAATTTGGATTTGATGAGGACGATCGGGGCGGCTTGTTCATCGAGCGAGAGTTTGAAATCCTAACCAATCCAATTGCTCGATTCAGCATTCGACCTCAGTTTTTTGCTCAGCGGGCCTTTGATCGTGAAGATGACGATGATGGAGGCGATTTTTCATTTGCGGATGCCTTCGGACTCATCGCCAACTTAGATGTCACGATTGATCAGCGAACTTCGATCGACAGTCGGTTGGAGCTCACAAGCTTTGATTTATCCGATTTCGAAGATGAAGGCCGAGGCAGCGTTCGGGTCAACCGGACCGTATTACCCATTCGACCACCATTCAGCAATCAAAGCCGGTTCCACACGCTCACTGCTGAATACAGCTTCCGCGATCGCCTCTTCAACGGAACGCTCGGTTTCCAAACGGTCCAGGAAACCTATGGCTTAGTGCTGACCTCTCCGACGATTCGGCTTACACGAGATGATCAGTTTGGGCAGGGTCTCGACCTCACCTACCAAGCTGCTATTCAGCGGATTGACGCCAACGTAGCCGGCGATCGCCGGCTCGATCTCCTTGGTGATCCGCCGTTTGATGATGTGCGAACGACCCTAACACGTTATCAAGCCGCAGCTCAGCTCCGACGCAACTTCATTGTGTGGCGCGGCGTTCCCCTGCCAGCGACCCCAGAGGAAGGACTGAGGTATACACCCAATCCAGTCGTTCCCTTTATTGCATTGATTCCACGAGTCCAGGGAATTGCAAGTTTCTATAGTAGCGGCGACAGTCAGCCCATCCTGACGGGAGAAATCAGGCTACAGGGGCAATTCGGGCATTTTTCTCGTCCTTATTTAGACTACCTCGGCTTTAGTTTTTCCTATCGGCGCAGCACAGAGGGGAGTGAGTCACCGTTCACCTTTGATCGACTCAATGACCGCGAAGTGATCACAGGCAGCTTAACCGCCCAGCTATTTGGACCGTTTCGGGCAGGCATCCGAACGTCAATTAGCCTGGATGAGGACGAAGAATTTGATAACAGCTTTTTCTTGGAATATAGCCGCCGCACCTACGGCATCATCTTGAGCTACAATCCCGACCGGGAAATTGGATCCCTTGGCTTCCGACTGAGCGACTTCACCTACACCGGAATTCCGGAACCCTTTGATGGAGCGGAGCCAGACCCAGCAAGTTCCGACGATGACCCGGCTGATAGCGCCCCTGATTCAAATGAAACCACGGATTCAGACGACACTCTGCCAACAGAAACAGAGTCCCAATCTCCTGAAAGCAGTACAACTGATTCCCTGCCAGCAGAACCCGAGTCTCAACCCCCTGAGAGCGGAACGATCGACATCGTTCCCGTGGATGAGCCCGAATCTGAACGTTTCGCCCCCAATCCAGACTCAGCGCCGTTCGATTCCGATCCGCTCGATTTTGAACAACCTGAAGAGGGTTCCGAATCGGATGATTTAGACCCAACATCGAATTCACCATCGTCACGTTCGGTGGACACTCCTGACGGGTTTGAGCTTGCCCCCCTGGAGACGAACCCGTTCCCTAACTTGGAGTCGCTTGAAATTGAGCTGAGGAATGAACAGCAGGCTGAATTCGCTTCTGCGAATTCAACTCGGCCATCACGGCAATCCAAACGGCGACCGTCACCGTCCCCGATTCCTGATTGGGCAAATGCATTAGCTGACGAAGCGGGAATTGAATTCGACTCAGAGGAATGGAACCTGACATCTCAAGCGTTCGAATCTAATAACGGGCGATCGCCCGAGTCCGCATTTGTGGATGAATCACTCAGTGCTCGTTTTACCGTGAGGCAGCCCGTCACCGCTTATCAACATGCTCCGATTCCTGTTTGGCCAGGGCTCTAATCCTTTCATTCCGCTATCTAATTCGCAGACTAACGGACACCACGAGCTTCGTTTGCTATCCTCAGGTTTTGCTGACGACGTTCACTTTTTCCTATGAACCCACCAGTCAAGCATCCGTATCACCTTGTGCTCGTCTGGATTGCAGTGTTAGGAATCGTACTGCGGTTCGCAACGCTTGATACGAGCGTCTATTGGGTCGATGAGGTTCACACTGCAACGCGGATTGCTGGATACACCCGCAGCCAAGTCCAGACTCAGCTGTTTGATCAGAGTGTAATTCAGGTCAGTGCGTTAGAAGCCTATCAGGTTCCCACTGTTGATCAGCCCCTGGAGACAACATGGCGAGCCTTAGAACAGCACCCTGAGCATCCTCCACTTTATTTTCTCCTGGGACGGATATGGCTCCACGGATGGCTAGCGTTCTCACAAAACTGGGTATTGGGTCTCCGCAGCCTTTCTGTGTTGCTCAGCCTATTGGTTTTCCCAGGATTATATTGGCTTTGCCGTGAGCTGTTTTCAAAACCGTCACCTCCTCTTACCCTCTCCTGGATGGCGATCGCCCTGTTTTCGATTGCACCCCTTCACATCCTCTATGCGCAGGAAGCCCGTCAATACAGCCTATTCACAGCAATAACTGTCATCACTTGCGCCGCATTTCTAAAGGCAGTTCGAAGCGATCGCCTGTTTGATTGGGTCGTCTACACCATCACAGTGGTAATTGGACTGTACTCCCATCTTTTGTTTGGTTTAGTCGCAATCGCCCACGGCCTGTATCTCGCGCTGCTTCGCTCACCGACCAAACTCATGCTGCGATACGCACTGAGTTGCTGTATCAGTCTGATTACATTCATGCCCTGGCTGGTGATCTTAGGTCGCTACGTTACCCAGGTCGAACGAGCCGTCGATGCGACCCAGCGAAACGTCGACCTCAACTACTTGGTGAATGTCTGGCTCAGGAACCTGAGTCGAGTTTTCTTCAGCACAGATTTAGGAACCGCGAATCTTCTTTTACTAGGACTCCTGGGCTATGCGCTGTATCGACTGTATCGAGAGACACCCCGAGAAACCTGGCTGTTTATCATTGTGCTTATCAGCGTCTCTGCCGTCCCATTACTGGTCACTGATGTCTTAACTGGCGGTATCAGCTCAACGCGCATTCGATATCTGATCCCAAGCTACGTTGGCATCCATCTGGCCTTCGCCTATTGGCTCAGTCGCTGCCTCCCTCGGCTTACAGTTAATTCACCTCCAAGACCCCAGCCCAAATGGCTTTGGACAAGCGTCGCGTTGGTCATGCTCATCGGTATGGTGACGGTCAGTATAATCGATGCAACCCGCATCGTGAGCTGGACCAAAAGTGACAAGGGTGCCTATTATCCGGCGATCGCCACAGCCATCAATGCGGCCGAGACTCCAGTCGTCATCAGTGACTCATCACCGACGTATATCCTTGCGCTGAGTCGGCTCCTCTCCCCCAATGTCGCGCTCCATTTAGTAACTCGCCCGATATTCTTAGAGTCGGTCGATACGTTTAGTGATATTTTCGTGTTTGACCCGTCTCGTCGTTTACAGCGAGTGCTCCAGGACAAATGGGGATATGACTTAGAGCCTGTCGTCGAGCAAAATGAATCGTTTCAGCTCTTGATGGCAAGAACCGAGTAGAAATCTACACCCCATGTCCAATCCAGCTTTGCGTCAACTGTTCAGTGCGTTTCACCACATGCCATGCAAATGTCTCATCTCCAGCGTTTTCTAACAACCCCGGTTGAAACGAATCGCGATACGCGGGTGTGGTTTTGGTTTGGCCTTAGCATTGGATTCGCGCTGATTTACAGTCTCATGGGACTGCATGAAGCCTTTAGCAGCCCGTGGGTGATTCATGATGATGTTCGATCTCACGTGTTTTGGATGTGGCGATTCGTCGACCCAAGCCTATTTCCGAACGACCTGATTGCCGACTACTTTCAATCAGTTGCCCCCTGGGGCTACACTCAACTCTACAAAGGGGCGATCGCCCTGGGCCTTGACCCCATTACCTTCAACGAGCTCCTGCCCTTACCCCTCGTGCTCGTTACCACTGGCTTTTGCTTCTGGATTAGCATGATGATGCTTCCAGTCCCTGCCTCTAGCTTTATCGCCACTCTTTTACTGAACCAGACAACGTGGAACACCCACGATATTCCGTCGGCAACGCCCCGAGCCTTTATCTATCCCCTGTTCCTGGGCTTCCTCTATTTCTTGATGCGGCGATCGCTGATTCCCTGTCTCATCACGATACTGCTGCAAGGACTGTTCTATCCACAAACGCTATTCCTCTCCTCCGGCATCCTGATTCTCCGGCTCATTCGCGTCCGCGGGCGGCGAATCGTCCTATCACCGGATCGGAGTGACTATTGGTTTTGCGCACTCGGCCTCGCGCTGGTTTTCTTCTTACTGCTGCCCTATGCTCTCAAAATTTCAGACTATGGACCTGCGCTCACTGCAGCAGACGCTCGGACCCTTCCTACCCTTGAAGGCGACGGACGCAAGAATTTCTTCTTTGACGACCCCTTAAAATTCTGGTTCTGCGGGGAACGGTCGGGCATGTTTCCCTATAACTGGTGTAAATTTGAACGTCCGCCTCAGCTCTGGGGGGCGATCGCCCTCCCCATCCTGCTGCTATTTCCGAAGCGCTTTCCGCTTGCCTCAAAGATTTCTGACCAGAGCGTTGTCCTCATCCACATCTTGCTGTCATCGCTGGGCATGTTTTTCTTGGCCCATCTCCTACTCTTCCGGCTGCATCTTCCGAGTCGCTATACCAAACACAGCATTCGCATGATGGTGGCGATCGCCGCCGGAATCGCGCTGATTCTTCTCCTAGAAGCTGGGCTCCGGTGGGCACAACGGCGATCGTCCAAGGCATTTGGTGGAAAAACGCTAGCCACCATGGGTTGTATCGGACTTCTGAGCATCGTCATCTTCGGCTATCCGTTTTTGATGGACACATACCCCAACCCTGACTATGTGGATGGTCGGCCTCCAGACCTCTACGAATTTCTAGCCGAACAGCCCGTCGATAGTCTGACGGCTTCCCTATCGGAACTGGCAAACAATATTCCCTCCCTGTCTAAACGCTCGATCTTGACTGCATCTGAAATTGCGAATCCCTATCATGTCGGCTACTACACCCAAATTCAGCAGCGCACAACAGACCTGATGAAAGCACAATACAGCCTCAATTCAGATGACGTGAAAACCTTTATTGATAAATACAACGTGGACTTGTGGCTCGTGGATGTGAACGCCTTCAGGCCCGACTACATCGAGAGAAATCGATGGATTCGGCAAATTGAACCTCTCTCCACAGAATCAATTCAAACCTTGCAATCGGAGCAGAAACCACTCGTTGAACGCATGATGCGGACATGCGATGTCTTCCGGAAGCAAGGGCGCATTGTTCTAGATACCGCATGTATTGTGGACAACCTGTCTTGAAACCAAGTCTGGTTAAGGGCAATCCATGGCTAAGCAAATTAGATCTAATCCCAAGCATCAGTAAGTCTAGAAAAAACTGCCGCTACAATGAAGAGTGCTGTACTTAGCATCTGATTCATTCATGACTGTGACTTCGCCCGTTGATTTTCAAGATTATTTTGATGTTGTAGTGGTTGGCGCTGGCCATTCGGGTTGTGAAGCAGCGCTAGCATCGGCGCGTTTGGGTTGTCGCACGCTCATGCTGACGCTGAATCTCGACCGCATTGCATGGCAACCGTGTAATCCGGCAGTGGGTGCCCCAGCGAAGTCTCAGCTCACCCATGAGGTCGATGCATTGGGTGGGGAAATCGGCAAAATGGCCGATCGTACCTATCTGCAAAAACGGGTGCTGAACTCCTCTCGGGGGCCAGCCGTATGGGCACTGCGGGCACAAACGGACAAGCGAGAATATGCCCGCGTTATGCGAGACATTGTGGAGAAGCAAGAGAATCTCGTCGTGCGTGAAGGCATGGTCACCGATTTGGTGATGGGCAAAAATGATGAAGTCATTGGCGTTCAGACCTATTTTGGAGTAGCTTTCGAGTGCAAAGCCGTCATTCTCACCACTGGAACATTTCTGGGCGGCATTATCTGGGTGGGCAACAAGTCCATGGCAGCCGGACGGGCAGGAGAGTTTGCAGCTGAAGGATTAACGGATACGCTGAACCGCATGGGGTTTGAAACCGGGCGACTAAAGACCGGAACCCCTGCCCGAGTTGATAAGCGAACGGTGGACTACACAAATTTAGAGCCTCAACCGCCCGATGAAGAGGTGCGGTGGTTCAGCTTTGATCCAGAAGTGTGGGTTGAGCGAGAGCAGATGAACTGCTATCTGACGCGCACCACAACTGAAACCCATCGCCTGATTCGCGAGAATTTGCATCTATCTCCAATTTATGGGGGCTGGGTGGAGTCGAAAGGTCCGCGCTATTGTCCCAGTATTGAAGACAAGATTGTGCGGTTTGCGGACAAGGATTCGCACCAGATTTTTATTGAGCCTGAAGGGAGAGACATTCCAGAACTCTACATTCAAGGGTTCTCGACAGGACTACCCGAAAATTTGCAGCTCCAGATGTTGCGATCGCTTCCTGGACTTGAAAATTGTCGAATGATGCGTCCGGCCTATGCAGTGGAATATGACTATTTGCCAGCCACACAGTGCTATCCCACCCTCATGACGAAGAAAATTGAGGGGCTGTTTTCGGCAGGGCAAATCAACGGCACTACTGGCTATGAGGAAGCAGCCGCTCAGGGTATGGTCGCTGGAATCAACGCCGTGCGCTTTGTTCGCGGGCAAGAGATGATCGTCTTCCCCCGCGAAGGAAGCTACATCGGGACGCTGATTGACGATCTTTGTACAAAAGACTTGCGAGAACCCTACCGAATGCTGACCTCCCGGTCAGAATATCGGCTACTGCTGCGCTCCGATAACGCAGACCAGCGCTTGACTCCACTTGGTCGAGACATTGGCCTCATTGACGATCGCCGCTGGGAGCTATTTCAAACGAAGCAAACCAATATTCAACGTGAAAAGCAGCGCTTGGATGCCACTCGGGTCAAAGAACATGATGATGTTGGACGGGCGATCGCCGAAGACACTCGTCAGCGTATCAAAGGGTCCATTACCCTAGCTGATTTACTGCGTCGCCCTGAAGTGCACTACGCCAACCTCAATCGCTATGGACTGGGCAATCCAGATTTGACTCAAGCGGAATGGGAAGGGGCAGAAATTGACGTCAAATATTCGGGGTACATTCAGCGGCAGCAACAGCAAATTGACCAAATTAGCCGTCAAGCCAACCGAAAGCTGCCAGTCGATTTGGACTACAACACCATCGACACACTTTCAAAAGAATCAAGAGAAAAGCTATCGAAGGTTCGTCCACTCACCGTCGGGCAAGCCTCCCGCATTGGGGGTGTTAATCCAGCCGACGTAAATGCGCTATTGGTCTATCTAGAGTTGCGATCGCGTCGCACGGAGAAGGTGAGTGAGAAAGCAAGCGACCACCTCGCATCTGGACAGTCTCGCTCGACTGCGATGGTTCCATAGGGGTCAGTTGAACGTATATCTAAGTGCAAGATATAGCTCTACGCACGATATCCAACCCAATATTTTTGAGAAGAGCCTCGCTCTGCGAGGCTCTTCTCAAAAATACATGTCCAGACCTGTATGCATGCTGCTATAGGGGTTGAACCAAGGGGTTGTATTCAGTCGTTTGAAATCTTGCTTATCCGGGTATACGAACACTGGATACGTGCTTAATCAATTCGCACAGCTTTATAGAAATGGAAGTTTCTGATACAAACGTGTGGATTCTTAAGGAACGGCGTTAAAGTACATAGAGCTGCGTCTTTTAGATACCTGATACGAATCGGTTTGTCGTCGGCAACTGCTAGCGTCAAACGAGAGATCTGATGAATCAGTCATACCGAATCGTGCGATCGCACGGCCTTGATGTCACTCAAATGCGTCGAGATTTTTGTGCATGATTTTTGGTGTAAGAATCAGATCTCAAGCGCCACCACCATTTATTTCTTGTTATTTCCTGATTGTCCGCTACTTCCCACATGTCTATGTCTCAAGATGCCAGTCTTCAAGCGAGCTCAGCGAGTATGGATACTCAGCATAAGAGTATGTCGACGACTGCACCTGCGCAGTCGTTAAGGCCGTCGCAGCAAGACCTGGATGCAGAGCATCAAACTAGCAATCACGTCTCTCCGGCTGAATCTCATCCCACCAACCCTGAGCATGAAATGGATGGCATCGCTCTCAGAAATCAGTCTGAACAGCCGTCGCTTGACCCTCAGTCATACATCGAGGCGATCGCCAGTGAAACAATGCAAGAGGTCTTTGATGACGTCGATCGGCTGTTGGGCAAAGGGGCGATTGTGACACGCTCATCCACTGCACTTGATGATTTAGACGACATAGCTGACTTCTCAAATCCTCATGCCATGGCGGGAGGAGCACTCACTCCGCTCGATCCATCGCTATCGGACGATCGCAACCTCACGCTTCCGAATGATGATGATGACGACGATCCTCTGATCGTCGAAAATCCAGCTGCGACGCCCGAGCGGTTCAGAGCCTTTCTTGTCACCCTGACGCTGATCATCACGTCATCTGTAGCCCTTAGCATTGGCCTCGCATTTTGGATGGCGCAGCGCAGTCGTGTTGAGCTTGCCGCCGTCCCGGGTGGAGAAGGACTAGTGAGTAACAACGTTCCCCCAACTGTGCCTAGCGAATTCGCAGAAGGTAGCTTTGAGAAATATTTCCAAGATGCGCTGGCAACCATCGATCGTCGCTACGAGCAAGAAGCAGAAGAAGAACCAGACAGCCTCATTCCACTGCCACCGCCGCCGCCACCGACCACAGCCGGTAATGCTCCTCTTGTGATTGATCGAGGCTACATCGACGTCTATCAGCAACCCCAGGTTGCAGCAGCTCCACCAGCTCCAGCCCCGGCTCCCGCTCCGGCTGCTCCGCAAGCCCCATCGCCATCTACTGCTCAACCGGCTCCGGTTCAAAACATTTCACCCAATAACACTCATACCCTGGTTGGCATTTTAGAACTGGGCGATCGTTCAGCCGCCATTTTTGAATATGCAGGGTCGGCCCATCGCATCGAAATTGGCGAACAAATTGGTGGCAGCGGATGGAGCCTCGTCTCTGTTTCTGGACAAGAAGCCATCATTCGCCGCAACGGAGAAGTGCGCTCAATTTATATGAAACAATCGTTTTAGACCCAGAGGTGATTTTGGGCCTAGCGTTCGTTGCTGTCGTGAGAGCATGGATTCAACATGGGTTTATTTGAGGATTTCAGTCGCTTCTTAGAAACACGCCTCGAAGAATTTATGAAAAACAATCCTCATCTTGAGCTTCAGGCCCTTGAGGAACAGCTTCAAGAGCAAGAAGAGGAAACCCTTCGGCTGATTACGAGTTTTCGCCTTAAGGAAAAGCAACTCAAAGATCAAATCCTAGAAACGGCTCAAGAGGTCAAACGCTGGCACCTTCGTATTCAAAAGGCAGAATCTGCAAAACGGCTTGATCTTGCTGCGCCTGCCCGAGAGCGCGAAGCTCAACTGCTGCGTCAGGGCAATCAGCTCTGGGGG